>CANJKD010000156.1 GCA_947474415.1 Burkholderiales bacterium
GTCCACGCCGCTTTCGGCCAGCTGCGCGGGCGAGAGTTCGTCCGGCAAGGTGTCCCACAGCAACTGCTCATCGGGCGTGTAGGCCTTGACGCGCGGCATCGTGCGCCAGTTGTCGATGGAGCCGGTCGGGCACGGCGAAATGCAGGCCATGCACAGGTTGCATTTGTCGGCATCGACGACGTAGTTGCGCGAGTCGTGCGTGATCGCCTGCACCGGGCAGATCGCCTCGCAGGTGTTGCAGCGAATGCAGATCTCGGGGTCGATCAGGTGTTGCTTGATGACGGTTGCAGCCATGTCCATTGTCAGAGTCTCGTGGATGACAGCGCAAGTGTCGCCGTCAAGCGAACGCTGCGGAACCGGCTCTGCCGGGCCGCTGGCGTTTCCCCCTTGAGTGGGAGCGGCGAAGCCGCTCCGGGGGTGGTCAACTAAACCGCACGTACTCGAAGTCCACGGGCTGGCGATTGATGCCCATCACCGGCGGCGCAATCCAGTTGGCGAACTTGCCCGGCTCGACCACGCGGCCCATCAGGCTGGCCACATAGGCGCGGTCTTCGCTGCTCGGCAGCCACGCGTCGACCTGGGCGCTCCATTGCGCATCGCTGACCACGCGGCCATCCGGCGAGATCTTGACGCGCGACAACGAGCCGATGTTGCGGTGAAAAGCCTTGTGTGGCACGTCAAGGCGAACCGGTATGTTCGCCTTCGCAAGCACCTTGTTCCAGCGCTCGACGCCGGCCACGGAATCCTTGATGTAGTCGTCGCGCAGCACTTCGTTCAGCGCGTTGAGCATCGGCACGTCTTTCTCGACCAGGTGACCATCGCGCACCTCGAGCACCTTGTAGGTCTGGCCCTTCAGCACATGGTCGTCAACGCGCTTGCCTTCCTCGTAGCGGCCCTTCAGGCCCGAGCTGTAGAAGATCGCGGCATTGCTCGACTCGTCGGCGCCGAACAGGTCGATCGTGACGCTGTAGTGGAAGTTGATGTAGCGCTGGACCGTCGGCAAGTCGATCACGCCGGCCGCACGCAGCTTGCCCACGTCGTCGGTCTTCAGCTCGTTCATGACCTGGGCAGTGCGCTGGATCACGCGCGAGATGCCGCTCTCGCCAACGAACATGTGGTGCGCTTCCTCGGTCAGCATGAACTTGGTGGTGCGGGCCAGCGGGTCGAAAGCGGATTCGGCCAGCGCACAGAGTTGGAACTTGCCATCGCGGTCGGTGAAATACGTGAACATGAAGAAGCTCAACCAGTCGGGCGTCGCTTCATTGAACGCGCCCAGGATGCGCGGGTTGTTCTCGTCGCCACTGCGGCGCTCGAGCAGGCCCTCGGCCTCTTCGCGACCGTCGCGGCCGAAGTGCTTGTGCAGCAGGTAGACCATCGCCCACAGGTGGCGGCCTTCCTCGACGTTGATCTGGAACAGGTTGCGCAGGTCGTACATGCTGGGCGCGGTCAGCCCCAGGTGGCGTTGCTGCTCGACCGACGCCGGCTCGGTGTCGCCCTGCGTGACGATGATGCGGCGCAGGTTCGCGCGGTGTTCGCCGGGCACATCGGTCCAGGCACGCTCGCCCTTGTGGTCGCCGAAATGGATCTCGCGATCGGCGCTGCCGGGGTTCAGGAAAATGCCCCAGCGGTAGTCACGCATCTTGACGTGGCCGAAACTCGCCCAACCCTGCGGGTCGACGCTGACGGCAGTGCGCAAATAGACCTCAGAGTCGGTCGAGCCGACCGGGCCCACATCGTCCCACCAGTTGATGAAATTCGGCTGCCACTGCTCGAGCGCGCGCTGCAGCGTTCGGTCTTCGCTGAGGTTGACGTTGTTCGGGATCTTGTCGCTGTAATTGATCGTGCTCATGTGGTTCTCCGGTGGATTGTCACTATAAAATTGATAGCTGCTTACGCAATGAATACGGGGGCTTAGACGCGATTCCAGTCAAAAACGGCCTTGTTGCCCTTGCCGTAGACCTTCAGCGCGCCCTTCTCGCCGACGGCATTGGGGCGCTGGAAGATCCAGTTCTGCCAGGCTGTCAGGCGACCGAAGATGCGCGTATACATGTTCTCCGGGCCGCTGAAGCGCAGGTTGGCCTCCAAGCCGGTCAGTGCGTCGGGCGACATCGCGACCCGCTCCTCGATCGCGATGCGGATCTCGTCGGTCCAGTCGATGTCGTCAGGGTTGCTCGTGACCAGGCCGACCGCGAAGGCAGCGTCGGCGTCGAGCGGCTTGCCGGCCACGGCCCGAACCGCAGCCAGCGCAAGCGCCTCGTCGCAGAAACGTCGGCCCAGGCGGCTCTGCTCGGTGACCATCGGGAACAGGCCGAAGTTGACCTCGGCCACCGTGATCTTCGGCGCGCGGGCTTCGTCGTCCGGCAAGGCGAGGTGGTAGCTGCGGTCGCAAGCCAGCGCCAGTTCGAGCAAGCTGCCGGCGAAGCATGAACCGGGTTCGATCAGCGCAAACAGGCTGCGCGACGACAGGTCGAGCCGGCTGAAGGTGCGGCGCAGCAGGCCGATGGTTTCGCGCACCAGCCAGTGATCCTTGTTCGCCAGCATCGTGGCATCGCTGGCGAGCACGGCGGCCCTGCCATCGACACCTTGGCCTTCGGTCTTGATCAGCCAGGTGCCGATGTCGAGCGCGTTCGTGCGCATCGACAGGATCGCATCTTCCAGCTCTCGGCCCATCTGAAGCGGCCACCAGTTCACACCGGCCTCCACGATGGCGTCGACGGTCTGCGGCTGCGCCCCGGCAGGTGACTTCACGGTGAAGGTGGCGGTGCGCTTCGCTCGATCAATCTCGACCGTGACGAAGCCATAGCGCAAGGCGTCGGCCTCGATCGTGCGTTGCAGCGGCGTGAGCGCCACGCCCTTCGCGCCGGCCGGGCGATCGCTCTGCGCGGCCAGCGCCAGCGCGCGCTCTTGCACCTTCCGCGCGAACAGGGCGGGCTTCACGGTCTCGTCGACGAGCCGCCACTCCTTCGCCTTCGGGCCGCGCACGCCTTCGACGCTGGTGCAGAACAGGTCCGCCAGGTCGTGCCGCACATGGCGCTTGTCGGTCACGCGGGTCAGGCCGCCAGTGCCGGGCAGCACGCCGAGCAATGGCACTTCGGGCAGGCTGACGGCTGACGAGCGGTCATCGACCAAATAGATTTCGTCACACGAGAGCGCGAGTTCGTAGCCACCACCGGCGCAGGCGCCGTTCACAGCGGCCAGGAACTTCAGGCCCGAATGCTTCGACGAGTCTTCGAGCCCGTTGCGCGTCTCGTTCGTGAACTTGCAGAAGTTCACCTTCCAGGCGTGGCTGGAAACGCCGAGCATGAAGATGTTGGCGCCCGAGCAGAACACCTTCTCCTTCAGGCTGGTGACGATCACCGTACGCACTTCGGGGTGCTCGAAGCGGATGCGGTTCACCGCGTCGTTCAGCTCGATGTCGACGCCCAGGTCGTAGCTGTTCAGCTTGAGTTTGTAGCCGGGCGCCAAGCCGGCGTTCTCGTCGATGTCGACCGCCAAGGTGGCGATCGGGCCTTCGAAGCTGAGCTTCCAGAGCTTGTACTGCGACGGGTGGGTTTGGTATTCGACACGCGGGGCGGTGTTCATCGGCGGGCTCCTGAAAGAGAAATTCCGAAAGAAACGCACATTGAGCGACGCGCTGAAACATAGTTCATTTATTCGGATTCGACACACGCATCATATTTCATGCACTTTAGTGCGTCAAGCGGCTCGGCGGACTTCTTTCATTCAGGCAGTTGCAGTGCCTCGCGCACCCGATGGCGGAGCGCATCGAAGGTCGCATCCAGCGCCTGCGCACTGGTGTCGAGCGTGATGTCGGCCTTCGAATAGAACGCCGCCCGCCCGGCAAGAATGCGCTTCAGGTCCTCCATCGCTTCCTTGCTCGCCGCCATTGGCCGCAGGTCGCCCTGCGCCGTGACGCGATGCATGTGGTGTTCGGCATCGGCCTGCAACCAGACCGTGGTGCAATGCGCCAGCAGCAGGTTGAAGGTGGCGGGGTCGGACACCAGCCCGCCCGGCATGGCGATCACCGCCTCGGGGTAGATCTGGATCACCTCTTCCAGCGCCCGGCGCTCATAACGGCGATAGGCATTCATGCCATACAGCGCCTGGATCTCGGAGATGCTGCAGCCGGCGAACTTCTCGATCTCGCGGCTGAGTTCGACGAATGGACATTCCAGGTCGTCGGCCAGCATGTGGCCGAGCGTCGACTTGCCGGCGCCGCGCAACCCGATCAGCGCCACACGCGGGTTGTGAGCCGGGTTCGCGCCTCCCGTGCCCAACAGTTCGCCGATGGCCACGCGGGCGCGCCGCAGCGCGGCTTCGTCACGGTGCTCCAGCAACTCGCGCAGCAGCAGCCATTCGGGCGACGAGGTCGTCACATCACCGACCAACTCTGCGAGCGAACATTGCAGCGCGCCGGCCACCTGAAACAGCACGAGGTAAGACGCATTGCCGATGCCGTATTCGAGGTTCGCGAGGTGGCGCTCCGACACATCGGCCGCCAGCGCCACCGCCTTGCGCGTCATGCCGCGCCGCGCGCGCAGGTTGCGCACCCGTTCGCCGAGCGCCACCAGCGAAGGGTTCTTCTCGTCGGCGGCCGGCAACGAAACCCGCACTGCATTCGCCGCCACCGGCGCGTCACTGGGCGGCAGCGTTTCAAGTGAAGACCCGGACGAATGCACTATATTGCTTGACATGATTTACGCTGGTTGCTATTGTTAGTCGCAAGCACAATACTTCATATCGCCGGCTCACGCAAGTCTGCGAACACACCGGAGACTGTCCCCATGTCACAAGCCGAATTCCACCAACGCCTGGCCATGCTCACCGCGCAAGTCGCCGGGCGTCCGCTCGACGCCGCACTCGACACCTGGCTGAACGCCGAGCACGGCCCGGCCAGCGCCACCTACCTCGGGCTGAAACAGGCGTGCGTGACCGGTGCGGCCGAGGGCTGGCTGTGCAACCGCGAAAACGGCGGCATTCGCTTCGGCCGCATCTTCAAGCCCGCGCCCGGGCTGTATGGCTTTTCGGTCGACGTGGTCGACATGCATGACGTTGCCGGCCCGCACCACGCGCACCCGAATGGCGAGATCGACCTGATCATGCCGATCGAGGGCGAAGCCACGTTCGACGGCCGGCCCGCCGGCTGGCTCGTCTGCCCGCCCGGCAGCGCGCACCGCCCCACCGTCGCCGGTGGCCGTGCGCTGGTGCTCTACCTGCTGCCCGAAGGCCGGATCGACTTCAGCCGCTGACCTTGCGCGGCTTGCTGAACCCGAAGCGCCCACCTGCGCCTCACGAGGAAATTCAACCCATGACTAACCCCCATGTCGCCGCCCCGGCCGAGCGCTTCAATTTCGCGCAGCACCTCGTCGCGCGCAACACCGGCCGCGCCGCCAAGACCGCGTTCATCGACGACCACGGTCGCCTGAGTTACGGCGCCTTGTCGGACCGCATCCGTCGCATGGCCTCGGCCCTGCTGGCAGCCGGCATCCGGCGCGAAGAGCGCGTGCTGCTGCTGATGCACGACTGCAACGAGTGGCCGGTGGCCTTTCTCGGTGCGCTGTATGCCGGCATCGTGCCGGTCGCCGTCAACACCTTGCTCACCGCCGACGACTACACCTACATGCTGGCCCACAGCCGGGCCCAGGCGGCGCTCGCGTCCGACGCGCTGCTGCCGATGCTGCTGGCCGCGCTGGCACAGGCACCGCACGAGGTGAAGACGCTGGTCGTGGTGCGCCCCACGCAGGCATTGCCGGCTGGTGCCATGGCCTTCGACGCCTTTGTCGCCGCCAACGATCCGATGCCCGAACCCGCCAGCACCGGCCCCGACGACCCCGGCTTCTGGCTCTACTCCTCCGGCTCGACGGGCCGCCCCAAGGGCACGGTGCACACCCACGCCAACCCCTACTGGACCGCCGAGCTGTACGGCACGCCGGTGCTCGGCCTGACCGAGCGTGACATCTGTTTTTCCGCCGCCAAGCTATTCTTCGCCTACGGCCTGGGCAACGCGCTAACGTTCCCGATGAGCGTGGGCGCCACGGTGGTGTTGATGGCCGAACGACCGACCCCCGACGCCACCTTCAAGCGCTGGACCGGCGACACGCCGCATCAAGGCGCAGCGAACCGCCCGACCGTGTTCTTCGGCGCACCGACCGGCTTCGCCGGCATGCTCGCCGCACCGAGCTTGCCGGTGCGCCAGGCCGTCACGCTCAGGCTGTGCTCGTCGGCCGGCGAGGCCTTGCCGGCCGACATCGGCGAGCGCTTCAGCGCCCACTTCGGCGTCGAGATCATCGACGGCATCGGCTCTACCGAGATGCTCCA
>CANJKD010000157.1 GCA_947474415.1 Burkholderiales bacterium
CCCGAGTTCCACTTGCGCGCCACTGTCGAGCGCAGTGCGCCACGAGCCGCGGCCCGAAAGTTCGAGCGCTTCGATGCGCAGGTCCAGCGTGTCGAACACCGGCTGCAGGCGCGCGAGCAGCGCCAGCATGTGCGGCGCGCTGCCTTCGGGGCCGCGCAGCGTCGGCAAGGCATCGTCTTCCACGTCGCCGAGATTCGCCTCGAACACTTCACCGTGGCTGTTCACGAGCTTGTCGTCGGCCGCGTTCCCGTCGGCATCGCCTGAGTGGCCCGCGGCCCACAGCGCGACCGGCCGGTGCTCTTCGAGTTGCACGCTGAGCCGGTTCGGCCAGACGCGCTTCACCACCGCCTGGCGCACCCAGGGCACGGACTCGAAGGCACGCCGCGCGGCGGCCAGGTCAAGCGTGTAGAAGTTGCCGGCCAGCCGGGGCGTGGCGTTGGCGCGGATCGTCAACACGCTGTTGTGCGCCAGGTCGCCCTCGATGTGGATGCTGCGCACCGCGAACACCGGCTGGCGCACGAGCCACAGCGCGAGCATGCCGACGAGCGCGAGCACGCCGATCGCAGCCAGCACGGCGGCGGTCAGGTTCATCAGCCGGATGTCGGCTGGCAGTGCGGGCGGCGGGGCGGGGCGGCGCATGGTGTCGGGCTCAGGCGGCGAGCGGAGCCGATGAAGACGATACAGAGCCCGCCCGCGCCGCCGCGGCGTCGAGCGCCGAAGGGCCACCCGGCGCGGCGTCGAGCGCCGAAGGGCCACCCGGCGCGGCGTCGAGCGCCGCGCTGGCCAGAATTCGCACGCACAGCGCGTCGTAGCTCAGGCCGGCGGCCTTGGCCGACATCGGCACCAGCGAATGCGTCGTCATGCCGGGCGAGGTGTTCATCTCCAGCAGAAAGGGCTTGCGGTCGCGGGCGCGGATCATCAGGTCGGCGCGGCCCCAGCCGCGGCAACCCAACGTGCGGTACGCCTGCAGGACGATGCGCTGGATCTCGCGCTCCTCGGCTTCGGGCAGGCCGCTCGGGCACTGGTACTTCACGTCTTCGGTGAAGTACTTGTTGTGGTAGTCGTAGGCGCCTTCGGGGGCGATGATCTTCACCACCGGTAGCGCCTGCGCGTCGGCGCCCGCGCCGAGCACCGGGCAGGTCACTTCCTCGCCTTCGATGAACTCTTCGCACAGCACATCGGCGTCGTACTGCGCGGCCAGTTCGACGGCTGCCTGCATGGTCGAGTAGCCCACGACCTTGGTAATGCCGATCGATGAACCTTCGCGCGGCGGCTTCACGATCAGCGGCAGGCCGAGTTCGTCGGGCACGGTGAGCACACGCTCGCGGCCGCGGCCCTCCGGCTCCAGCCGCACATAGCGCGGCGTCGGCAGGCCTTCGGCGATCCAGACACGCTTGGTCATCACCTTGTCCATCGCGATCGCCGAGGCGAGCACGCCGGAGCCGGTGTACGGCATGTGCAGCAGTTCGAGCGCGCCCTGCACGCTTCCGTCTTCACCATGCCGGCCATGCAGCGCGATGAAGCAGCGTGCGAAGCCCTGCTGCCGCAGTTCGGTCAGGTCATGTTCGGCCGGGTCGAACGCATGGGCCTCCACGCCTTGCGAGCGCAAGGCCGCCAGCACGCCGTTGCCCGACATCAACGAGATCTGGCGCTCGGCCGATGTGCCGCCCATCAACACCGCGACCTTGCCAAGACTCTTCACGTCCACACTCATCTCGCCCCCTTTGGCGCCAGCAACTCGACCACCTGCGATGGCACGCCACCGATCGTTCCGGCGCCCATCGAGACCACCACATCGCCCGCCCTCGCCTGCTCGACGATCGTGGCGGCGAGGTCGGCGATGTCGTCGACGAACACCGGCTCGACCTTGCCGGCCACGCGCAAGGCCCGCGCCAGCGCACGGCCATCGGCGGCGACGATGGGGGCTTCGCCGGCCGCGTACACATCGGCCAGCAGCACCAGATCGGCGCTTCCCATCACCTTCACGAAGTCTTCGAAGCAGTCGCGGGTGCGCGTGTAGCGGTGTGGCTGGAACGCCAGCACCAGGCGCCGGCCGGGGAACGCACCGCGCGTGGCCGCCAGCGTGGCGGCCATCTCCACCGGGTGGTGGCCGTAGTCGTCGATCAGCGTGAAGCTGCCGCCGTCGGCCGTGGGCTGTTCACCGTAGCGCTGGAAGCGCCGGCCCACGCCAGTGAACTCGGCCAGGCCCTTCACGACCGGCACGTCGGGCAGTTCCAGTTCGGTGGCCACGGCAATCGCGGCCAGCGCGTTCAGCACGTTGTGGTCGCCCGGCAGGTTCAGCGTCACCTGCAGGTCGGGCATGCGAACGCCGTTGCGGCGCTGCACCGTGAACTGCATCGTGCCGGCATGGGCTCCCACGTTCACCGCGCGCACCATCGCGTCTTCGCTGAAGCCGTAGCTGACGATCGGGCGCGAGATCATCGGCAGGATCGAGCGCACGCCGGGGTCGTCGGTGCAGAGGATGGCTGCGCCATAGAACGGCATGCGGTGGATGAACTCGACGAAGGCCGCCTTCAGCTTCGCGAAGTCGTGCCCATAGGTGTCCATGTGGTCGGCGTCGATGTTCGTGACCACCGCCATCACCGGCAGCAGGTTCAGGAACGACGCGTCCGACTCGTCGGCCTCGACGACGATGTAGTCGCCCGAACCCAGACGTGAATTCGCGCCCGCCGCGTTCAGGCGCCCGCCGATCACGAAGGTCGGGTCGACGCCGGCCTCGGCGAGCACGCTGGTGACGAGGCTGGTGGTCGTGGTCTTGCCATGCGTGCCGGCGATGGCGATGCCCGACTTCAAACGCATCAGTTCGGCCAGCATCACCGCGCGCGGCACCACCGGCACGCGCCTGGCACGGGCTGCGATCACCTCAGGGTTGTCGGCGCGAACCGCCGTCGACGTCACCACCGCTTCGGCGCCAGCGATGTTCGCCGCGTCGTGGCCGATGGCCACGCGGATGCCGAGCATTGCAAGCCGGCGCGTCGTCGCGCTGTCGCCCTGGTCCGAGCCCGACACCGTGTAGCCAAGGTTGTGCAGGATCTCGGCGATGCCACTCATGCCGGCGCCGCCGACGCCGACGAAGTGGATGTGCTTGACGGCGTGTTTCATGCGGCCACCAACCCTTCGATCTCATCCGCGACACGCGCCGCTGCTTTCGGCTTCGCCAAGGCCCGCGCTTTCGTCGCCATTGCCAGAAGTGCTTCGCGCGTCAGGCCCGCCAACAAATCGGCCAGCGTGCGCGGCGTCATCTCGCTCTGCTGCAAATGGATGGCCGCGCCCTGCCCGGCCAGCCACTGCGCGTTGTCGCGCTGATGCGCGGTGGTGCTGACGATCAGCGGCACCAGCACCGAGGCGACACCGGCCGCGCACAGCTCGCTGACCGTCACCGCGCCGGCGCGGCAGACGATCAGGTCGCACTCGCCCAGGTGCCTCGCCATGTCGTCGATGAAGGGCAGCACGTGCGCCTTCACGTCCGCCTCTTCATAGGCCGCCAGCACCGAGGCATGGTTCGCGTTGCCGGTCTGGTGCGTGACCTGCGGGCGCTGCGCCTCGGCCAGTAGCGCGAGCGCCTGCGGCACGCACTCGTTGAGCGCCCTGGCACCGAGGCTGCCGCCGACCACCAGCACCCGCAGCGCGCCGCTGCGGCCTTCGAAGCGCTGAGGCGGTGCCGGCAAGGCCTCGATCTCGGCGCGCACCGGGTTGCCGGTGACGACGGCGCGCTTCGTGTTCTTGGCGGCCTTGCCATCGAAGCCGAAGGCGACACGGCCGGCAAAGGGCAGCAGCGCCTTGTTGCTCATCAACAGCGACGCATCGGCGTTGACGAGCACGAGCGGTTTGCGCAGCAGCGCCGCCATCAGGCCACCCGGAAAGCACACATAGCCGCCCATGCCGAGAACCGCCGTGGCATCGCGCTGGCGGATGATCTGCAGGCAGTGCCAGAACGCGGCCAGCAGCTTGGCGGCGCCCGTCAGCGTGTGCATCAGTCCCTTGCCGCGCAGGCCAGCGAAGGCGATGGTGTCGACGGGAATGCCGCTCGGCGGGACGAGCTGGTTTTCCATGCCCTTCGGCGTTCCGAGCCAGCTGACAGTCCAGCCGCGCGACTGCATCTCGCGGGCGACCGCGAGGCCAGGGATCACGTGACCACCGGTGCCGGCGGCCATCACGATGAGGTGCTTCATGACAGCCCTCTCCCGACGAGTACGTCGGCCGATCCGAGGGCCACGAAGGGGCCCCTGCGTGGCCCTTGGAGATGCAGGCTCGCTCGGGAGCGGCCCGGCGCTGGTCCCACGATCATGCGCGCCCCCCCCGCATGAGTTGCCTGTTCTCGATGTCGATCCGAACCACGATCGCCAGCGCCACCATGCTCATCACGATCGCCGAGCCGCCATAGCTCATCAGCGGCAGGGTCAGCCCCTTGGTCGGCAGCAGGCCCAGGTTCACGCCCATGTTGATGAAGGCCTGGCCGCCGATCCAGATGCCGACGCCTTGTGCGTACAAGCCGGCAAACACGCGGTCGAGTGCGATGGCTTGGCGACCAATGTGAAACATGCGGCGCGCCAGCCAGAAAAACAGCACGATCACGCAGGCCACGCCGACGAAGCCGAGTTCCTCGCCGATCACGGCGAGCAGGAAGTCGGTGTGCGCCTCGGGCAGGTAGTGCAGCTTCTCGACGCTGGCGCCCAGGCCCTGGCCGAAGACCTCGCCCCGCCCCAGGGCGATCAGCGAGTGCGTCAGCTGGTAGCCCTTGCCCTGCGCGTACAGCGGGTCCCAGGGCTTCAGGAAGGCCAGGATGCGCTCGGCACGCCACGGGCTGCTGATGATCATCAGCACGAAGGCGCCGACCAGCACCGCAATGCTGAGGAAGAACATGCGGCCATTCACGCCACCGAGGAACAGGATGCCCATTGCGATCACCGCGATCACCATGAAGGCGCCCATGTCGGGCTCGGCCAGCAACAGCAGGCCGATCACACCAAGCGCCACTGCCATCGGCGCCACGGCGCGAACGAATTTTTCCTTGATGTCCATCTTGCGGACCATGTAGTTCGCGGCATACATCGCGATCGCCAGTTTCGCCAGTTCGGAGGGCTGGAAGCTGAACGGCCCGACGGGGATCCAGCGTTTCGCGCCGTTCACGCCCTTGCCGATGCCGGGGATCAGCACCACCACCAGCAACAGCAGCGAGGCGACGAAGATCCACGGCGAGGCCTTCTCCCAGAAGCTGACCGGCACCTGCACCGTGACCAGCGCCGCCACGAAGGCGATCGCGACGAACAGGATCTGGCGGGTCATGAAATAGGTGGGCACGTAGCGCGCGAACTTCGGGCTGTCGGGCAGCGCGACGGTCGCGCTGTAGACCATCACGATGCCGAGCGCGAGCAACGCGATCACGACGCAGACCAGCGCCTGGTCGAAGCCGAGCAGGCGGGCGGGCTGGCCGGCGCCAACCTTGATCCAGTCGCGCACCGGAATCGACTTCACGCCGGCATCGTCGCCGCCGACCAGCGAGGCACGCTTCGGCAGCAGCGACGCGATGCGAGCGCGCAGCGCGTCGACGCGATTCATGGCATCGGAACTCATGCTGCAATGCCTCCGCGATCGGCGATCACCGCACGCACCTCGGCCACGAACACCTCGGCGCGGTGCGCGTAGTTGCGGAACATGTCCAGGCTCGCGCAGGCCGGGCTGAGCAGCACCGCATCACCGGCCCGCGCCTGCTCGAAGCACCAGCGCGTGGCGGCTTCCAGGCTGGCGTGGCGTTGCATGGGCAGGCCGGTTGATTCGAGTGCCTGTTCGATGCGTTCGGCATCGCAGCCGATCAATGCGACGGCACGCGCGTGGCGCTGCACCGGCTCAGTCAGCAGCGCGAAGTCCTGGCCCTTGCCGTCGCCACCGAGGATCACGACCAGCTTCGCGGGCGCCTTGTCGGCGCCCAGGCCGTTCAGCGCCGCGACGGTCGCGCCGACGTTCGTGCCCTTGCTGTCGTCGAACGCATCCACGCCTTCGAGCGTGGCGATGAACTGCACGCGGTGCGGCTCGCCGCTGTATTCGCGCAGGCCGTGCAGCATCGGCGCGAGCGGGCAGTCGATGGCAGTGGCGAGCGCCAGCGCCGCCAGCGCATTGGCCGCGTTGTGGCGGCCGCGCACGCGCAGCGCATCAGCCGGCATCAGACGCTGGATCAGCAGCTCTTCGGCCTCGCGCCCGCCCATGCCCTTGCCGCCCCGGCCGCCGAAGCCACGTTTGAGCGTTTCGTCAAGCTCGCGGGCCCGTACCAGCCAGGCCATGCCGTTCTCTTCGACC
>CANJKD010000158.1 GCA_947474415.1 Burkholderiales bacterium
AAATGCGCGCCCGGCAGACCACCCCAGGCCGATCTGCGGCAGATGGATCACGGGCCCCCATCGCGTCGACCACAGCGTGCGCGACTGGGTGGAGACCTGACCGTCCTCACCGCGCACCTGGATGGCCACGGTCCGCTGGCGCATCTTCTCGGGTTGGCCATCCACCAGGTAGCTGGTGGGATCGTCGGGAAGCAGTTGCAGCTCGTGCACGGTGAAGCGCTTGCCTGTAGAGACGGTATGGGACCAAGCGACATCCTTGTTGAACCCGATCTGCACCACCGGGAAGTGGCCGATGGCAGCGCCCATCACATCCAGCCGGCCAGGCACAGTAAGGTGCACTTGCCAGAAGCGGTTCACCCCGCTCCACGGGAAATGCGGGTTGCCCACCAGCAGCCCCGCTGACTGGCCGGTGCTGTCCTTGCCGAAGGCCCAGGCATTCGACCCCAGGGTTGGCTCTGCCAGGCCCATGGCCTGTGCCGTGGCACGCGCAACATCTTCCTCTGCCGCCGGGAGCGAGGCGGACTTGGGACCCGGAGGCTGCGCATTGACGACCACATCGGCGAACGCGCCGATGCCGGCCTGCACCATGGTTGTTTCCTGCAGGCGGTAGAAGTGACCCAGCGTCATCGGCCGCACCCACGGCTGGCCCTTGCAGTCGGCCGGAAGGCTCTGCGCGTTGTCGGCCAGGAAGCGGTTGTAGCCGGCCACGTAGCCGCGGGCCATGGCACGCACATCCTCGCTGGCCTGGGACTTCCAGGCTAGCTCGAGCGCGGCGTCATCCATGTGGGCGGCCATGAAGAAGTCGATCAGTCCATTGGCCATCGGCCTGCGGCCGAGCGACGCAGTGGCAGCAGCCCCGAAGTAGCGGCTGCGTTCCCCGCGCACCGTGACGAGCTGCTGTGCCGTCTGGCAGATGTTGTCTTGTGCGTGGGCATAGGCCACGCCATAGGCCAGAGTCTCCAGGTCCGGCGCCTGGATGTGAGGCACGCCGTAGGAGGTGCGCTGGATGCTGACCGTGCGGCCACGCGCGTCGTCGCCGGGTGTGGCACATGCTGCAAGCACCAATGCAGCGGTGGCTGTCAACAGCGAGTTCCTGATGTGCGGGGCGTGGTTCGGTCTTGTGGTCATGAGTTCTCCTGCAGATGAGATTGCCAGGGTCAGGCCCAGTGCAAACAAGCGTTCATGGCGGGCTTGCGGGCCGCATGGCGTCCAGCGTGTAGGCAAGCCAGTCTTCGATGTAAGGGGCCAGAGGGCGGTCGACGGCCAGCAGCACGCGGTGCGGGGCGAGTCGCAGCAGCATCACCGCGACATCGGCCAGCCGGCAGCGGCTGAAGCAACCGACTTGCCAGGGGATGGCCGATGCGTCCACGAGGCGCGCGAGCCAGCCATCCAGCCCAGGGCCATGCAGTTCGATGAGTGCCAAGGCTTCGGAAAGATCGACACACACCGCAGCGTCGAAGTGGCCTGGCGCCAAGCTGCTGAGCAGTGTCTGCGCCAGAGCTGGTTCGCCTGACTGCGGGATCACCGCCAGCACCTCCTGCGGATGCAGCCGTGCCAGCCACGGGCCGAGGCCGACGAACTGGCCCGGGCTCTTCGGCCAGGGCAGCCCCAGAGCCTCAACGGCCCGGCGTGCGGTTGAGTCAGATGCTTCGTGGCGCAACGTCAGGGCTTGGCACCCCGACCATAGGTCCCAGCCGAAATCACTTGCAGGTGCGTTCTGCATGTCAGCCTTGCATCTTCTGGCCCGCCTCGTCGAAGAAGGGCGTCTTCACCACCTCGACTTCGATTGCGCGCCCCAGATGCCACGCCTGCAGTCGCTCACCCAGCCGCTGCCGACCGCGCCGGAGCATGGCCAGCGCGATGGGCTGGCCCAGCGCGGGGCTGTAAGCGCTGCTGGTGACATAGCCATGTGCATGGGTCGGCGGTGCCTGCAGTGACAAGTGCGCGCCGACGGGCAGTCGCGTCTGCCGGTCCACCGGCAGCACGCCCACGAGCTGCAGGCGGTGGGGATCGGTGCCGGCGGGTCGGACCAGACTGCGGCGGCCCACGAAGTTGGCCTTCTTGCGTTCGATGCTGCCGGCCAGGCCCACATCCTGCGGCATCGTTGTGCCGTCGGTGTCGGCGCCCAGGTGGAGGTAGCCCTTTTCCATGCGCAGGATCATCAGCGCCTCCACACCGTAGGGCCTGACGCCCAAGGGCTGGCCGGCCTGCCACAGCTGCTGCAGCATCGCCTGCGTGTGCCGCGCCGGCACGTTGATCTCGTAGCCGAGTTCACCGCTGAAGCTGGCGCGCAGCACGCGCATCACTACACCCCCGTGGTTCACTTCGCGGCAGGTCATGTGCCGCATGGCTGTGGGCGCCAGGGCAGCGTCGAAGCCGGCAGCCTGCAGCAGCGCCCAAGCCTGGGGCCCGGCGACGGTGACGTTCCCCCAGGCCGACGTGACAGGCGTCACCAGCACGCGGTGCTGCACGTACTCGCACTGCAGCCATTCCTCGAAGGCCAGCGCCACCCGCTCGGCGCCGCCCGAGGTGGTGTTGACCCAGTAGTGCTGCTCGCCAAGGCGCGCCACGATGCCGTCGTCGAAGATCACGCCGTCTTCGCGCAGCAGCAGGCCGTAACGCGCCTGTCCCACCGCCAGGGTGGACATGGTGCCGACGTACATCAGGTCGAGGAAGCTCGCCGCATCGGGCCCGTACAGCTCGATCTTGCCCAGCGGCGAGGCCTCGAACAGGCCCACGTGGTTGCGCACGTGCAGCGCCTCGCGCTCGGCCGCGTCATTCAGCGACTCGCCCGCTTGCCGGTAGGCCGCGGGCCGATGCCAGCCGCCGAACTCTTCCCACACCGGCGCATGCGCCTCGTGCCAGGCGTGCCCCGGCATGCGCTTGAGTGGCTTGCACCGTGCGCCCGTGCGCCCCGCCGCCAGCGCGCCCAGGGTCACGGGCTTGAACGGTGGGCGGAACCGCGTCGTGCCGACCTCGCCTGGGCTGCGCGCGGTGTGCTGGCCCATCAGCACCAGCGCGTTGACGTTGCTGGTCTTGCCTTGGTCGGTGGCCATGCCCAGGGTCGTGTAGCGCTTGAGGTGTTCGACCGAGCGGTAGTTCTCGCGCGCGGCCAGGGCCACGTCATCGGCCGTGACGTCGTTTTGCAGGTCGACAAAGACCTTGCCGGGCTGGCGCCGCGATGCCGACAGGGCTGCGAGTGCTGCGGCTGATGGGCTGCTGTTGACTGCCACCGCACCCAGTCCGCCTACGGGTGCGGGTTCCACATTGCCACGGCCCACCGCGGCCGCGTGTGCCCGTGCCTGCGCCTTGTCGAAGACGCCGGCACAGGCGCCGACCAACTCGATGCCGGGCGCGACGCGGTCTGGCACGAACATCGCGGCGTCGTCCACCCAACGCAGGGTGCCACCGGCCATCGAGTGCAGGTGAACGGCAGGCGTCCAGCCTCCGGAGCAGGCGATGCAGTCGGCCTCCAGGCGCTGAAGCGCGCCGCCGCCGTGCGCGGCCACGACCACGCCCTTCACCGCACGCCGGCCCCGCACGGCCACGATGGCGCTGCCGCGCAGCACCGGCACGCCGGGCGGTGCTTCCATGTTGGAGACCGTGCGGTGGTCGACGATGGCCGCCACGTGGACGCCGACGGAAACCAGGCCGCGCGCGGCTTCGTAGCCACTGTCGCAGGCTGTGGCCACCACCACGCGTCGCCCACAGGCCACACCGTAGTGGGTGGCATAGCGAAGCACGGCACCGGCCAGCATCACGCCGGGCCGATCGTTGTCGGGAAAGAGCATCGGCCGCTCGAAGGCGCCGGTGGCCAGGATGATGCGGCCAGCGCGGATCTGCCACAGCCGTTCGCGCACGGCGCCCGACACGGCCTGCACCGCGACCGCCAGGCGGTGGTCGTATAAGCCGAAAACGGTGCAGCCCTTGAGAAGCTCGACACCCGCCTGCGCCAGCTCGGGCAGGCGTGCCACCGTGGCCGGCTCCAGCTGCGCGGCTCCCTCCGCCAGCAGCACCTGCTGGCCCGCCTGCGCAGCGGCCAGCGCGGCCTGCACACCCGCCGCGCCGGCACCCACCACCAGTACCTGCACCTGGCGCGAGACCTGGTCGTAGCGGTCGGCGTCCGGCCCATCGGCGGCCACGCCCAGGCCCGCCATGCGCCGGATCAGGGGCTCGAACACATGCCAGTGCGGCCACATGAAGGTCTTGTAGTAGAAGCCCGCCGGCAGCAGCGCCGCGAAGCGCGAGCTCAGGGCCGCGAGGTCGAGGCCCAGGCTGGGCCAGGCGTTGCCGGTGACGGCCTGCAGGCCGTCCACGGCGGCCATGTCGGTGGCGCGCGTGTTGGGCGTGCGCGCGGCCCCCTCGCCGACATCCACCAGGCCCGTCGGCTCTTCAACGCCACAGCTGAAGATGCCGCGCGGCCGGTGCAGCTTGAAGCTGCGGCCTACGTGCACCAGGCCCTGCGCCAACAGGGCCGAGGCCAGCGTGTCGCCGGCAAAGCCGGGCACGCCGCGGCCGTTGAAATGCAGGCGAAGCGGCCGCGTGCGGTCGATCCAGGCGCCCTGTGGAGCAGGCAGTCGGTAGCCGCTCATGGTGAGGCTTCCGGGCGCGCTTCCGTGATGCCGTACACCGCCTTCACCTCGTGCGTGAGGGTGTCGCGCAGCACGTTGAACCAACGGCCGCAGCCGTAGGTGTGGCGCCAGCGCTCGGCATGGTCGCCCTTGGGGTTGTCGCGGAAGTAAAGGTACGCGCCCCAGGTCTCGTCGCTGCAGTCCAGCGGCGGCCGCGCGATGCCGGTAGTGCCGCCGCACTGGAACTCGTTTTCGGCGCGCGGGCCGCACAGGGGGCAATGCAGTTGCATCATGCGGCGAACTCTCCGCGACGAAGGCATCGCGCCTCCCCGGTTGTCGACAGCGACCCACTCGCGTCCTGCCACACTGCGGCGCCATCGGCCAGGTACCAGATGTCGTTGTCGACACCTTCGGAGTAGTGCCGAACGGCGTCAAGCAACGATGCGGATTGAAGATCGCTGTGTGGCAAGACTTCGAACGCGACCATGCCCAACGCGGCGAATCGTTCGCGCTCCCGCAACACCTCGGCCACGTCGTGCTGTTGAAGGCGGAACAAGGAGAGGTTGGGTGTGAGCTGCATGGCGCCGCCGCTGGCGCCCAACAGCCACGGCTCCGTGAATTGCGAGAGCTGCGCAGCGACCGTCGACCGCGCGAGTGCCGAGCCGAAAACCAGCGGGTTGCCGCCTGAGAAGTAAAGGCCATCGGCAGCAGAAAAACTACCGACTTGCACCGTGCTGGCCGCCACGGCCTGGACATCGAAAAAGTCATGTGCGGCAAACTCGGCGCATGCAGACCTGTAGCGCTCCTCGTCGGGCGCCCCCGGCAGCCAGTGAATTCGCTCCACGCCTTCGCGTCGCAAACGCGCAGCAGTCGCCTGGTTGCCAGGTCGTGGAAAGTTGCTGCTCAACATCACCTTCATCGCGGCCTCAATGCGCGATGCCCGCCGCAGCGGCCTCGTCGATCAGCCTGCCGGTGTGGAAGCGCTGCAGCCCGAAGGGTTCGGCCAGTTCGTGGTTGCGCCCCGTCGCCAGCAGGTGGGCCAGCGTCCAGCCGCCCACCGGGATGGCCTTGAAGCCGCCGGTGCCCCAGCCGCAGTTGATGAAGAGGCCCGGCACCGGCGTGGCGCCGATGATGGGGCTGCTGTCCTGCACCACGTCCACGATGCCGGCCCACTGGCGCAGCAGGCGCAGGCGGCCGAGGCTCGGAAACATCTCCACGGTGGCGGCCACCACATGTTGCATCACGTCGAAGCTGCCACGCTGGGCGTAGGACGGGAAGTGGTCCAGCGCACCGCCCATCACCAGCTCGCCTTTGTCGCTCTGGCTCCAGTAGGCGCCGAGCGATGGCGACAAGGTCACCGTGTTGAGCACCGGCTTGACCGGCTCGCTGACCATGGCCTGCAGCGCATAGCTGGTGACGGGCAGCTGGAAACCCGCCAGGCCGGCCAGCACCGATGAGTGTCCGGCCACTGCCAGGGCCACCTTGTCGGCGCGTATTTCACTCCGAACATCGCCGCGCTTCGTGGCCACGCCCACCACCGTGTCGCCCTGCTTGAGGAAGCCGGTGACGGCGCAGTTCTGCACGATGTCCACCCCCAGGGCCGACGCGCCACGCGCATAGCCCCAGGCCACCGCGTCGTGCCGTGCCGAACCGGCGCGGCGTTGGACAAAGCCGCCCAGGATCGGGAAGCGCGCGGCGGCGCCCACGTTCAGCCGGGGCTCCAGTGTCTGCACCTG
>CANJKD010000159.1 GCA_947474415.1 Burkholderiales bacterium
GCGCGCGCGCGCAGCACGAAGTTGACGATCTCGTTGCGGAAGTCTTTCGGGTTGCTGATGCCGGCAGGCTTCTCGATCTTTTCAAGCTCGGCGTTCAACGAGCCTCGGTCGAACACCTCGCCGGTGTCGGGGTCGCGGTATTCCTGGTCCTGGATCCAGTAGTCGGCATAGGTCACGTAGCGGTCGAAGATGTTCTGGCCGTACTCGCTGTAGCTCTCAAGGTAGGCGGTCTGGATCTCCTTGCCGATGAACTCGGCATAGCGGGCCGACAGATGCTCCTTGATGAAGCCGAGGTACTTCTGTTCCAGTTCGGCCGGGAACTGCTCGCGCTCGATCTGCTGCTCCAGCACGTACATCAGGTGCACCGGGTTGGCCGCCACCTCGGCGCTGTCGAAGTTGAACACCTTGGACAGGATTTTGAATGCGAAGCGCGTCGACACGCCGCTCATGCCTTCGTCGACGCCCGCGTAATCGCGGTACTCCTGGTAGCTCTTGGCGCGCGGGTCGGTGTCTTTGAGGTTGTCGCCGTCGTAGATCTGCATCTTCGAAAACAGCGACGAGTTCTCGGGCTCCTTCAGGCGCGTCAGCATGGCGAACTGGCTCATCATCTTGAGCGTGCCGGGGGCGCACTTGGCATCGACCAACGACGACCCGCGCAGCAGTTTCTCGTAGATCTTGACCTCTTCGCTCACTCGCAGGCAGTACGGCACCTTGACGATGTAGATGCGGTCGAGGAAGGCCTCGTTGTTCTTGTTGTTGCGGAAGGTCTTCCACTCGCTCTCATTGCTGTGCGCAAGCACGATGCCGTCGAACGGGATCGCGCCGAAGCCTTCGGTGCCCTTGAAGTTGCCTTCCTGGGTGGCGGTGAGCAGCGGGTGCAAGACCTTGATGGGTGCCTTGAACATCTCGACGAATTCGAGCAGCCCCTGGTTCGCCAGGCACAGGCCGCCGGAGAAGCTGTAGGCGTCAGGGTCGTCTTGCGCATAGGTTTCGAGCTTGCGGATGTCGACCTTGCCGACCAGCGCGGAGATGTCCTGGTTGTTTTCGTCGCCCGGCTCGGTCTTGGACACGCCGACCTGCCTGAGCACGCTCGGGAAGCGCTTCACGACCTTGAACTTGCGGATGTCGCCACCGAACTCTTCGAGCCGCTTCACGGCCCACGGGCTCATGATGCGCTGCAGGTAGCGCTTTGGGATGCCGTACTCTTTTTCGAGCAAGGCGCCGTCTTCCAGCGGATCGAACAGGCCCAAGGGCGACTCGTTCACCGGCGAGCCCTTGATGGCATAGAACGGCACGTGTTCCATCAACGATTTGAGGCGCTCGGCGATCGAGCTCTTGCCACCGCCCACGGGGCCCAGCAGGTAGAGGATCTGTTTCCTTTCCTCCAGCCCCTGCGCGGCATGGCGGAAGTACGAGACCACCTGTTCGATGGCGTCTTCCATGCCGTAGAACTCGGCGAAGGCGGGGTAGATCTTGATGAGCTTGTTCGCGAACAGGCGAGACAGGCGCGGGTCGTTGCGGGTGTCGACCATCTTCGGCTCGCCGATCGCCTGGAGCATGCGCTCGGCTGCGGTGGCGTAGGCAATCGGGCTGCGCTTGCACTCGGCAAGGTAGTCCTCGATCGAAAGTTCTTCTTCGCGGCTGCGTTCGAACCGGGCGGCGAAGTTGCTGATCACGTCCATGCTGATCTCCTGTGCGATACAAGAAGACGTCGCCAGGCTTATGGCCTTGGATTCGACGCCTGGGGAAGTTCTGATGGCACCCGGTGGGCGCCATCAGAGCTTTCCGTTCATCAGCGGAAGGGTGGCTTAAGCTTCTTGCAACTGCGCTCCTGTCGGTGCGTTGAAAAGCACCGTCTTCACCGGGCTGCTCATCTTCAATCTCAGGTTGTCTTCAGCAAACAACGTGCCGCGATGATTCGAGTTGACGCAGTCCGATGGAAGGAGCGTACAGGTTCGTGCAAAGTTCCGTGCGACGCATCACCGCATTCACGGGGTGGCCGTTGCTTCGTTGCGCATGGGCAGCGGCGCTGGACGCGCGGCACGGTGCCAGCTCAGGGGCTGGCGAGCCCCAGCTTCTGCAGCAGGCCATTCAGCTCGTCGAGCGAACCGAAGGCGATCGCGACTTCGCCCTGTTCGCCGCGCTTGGTGCGCTTCTTGACCCGGATGTCGACCGAGGCAGTCAGCAGGTCGGCGAGTTCCTGTTCGATGCGTTGCAAATCGCGCGGCTTCTCGTGCCGGGTGCGCAGTAAGGGCGCCTGGCGGCCCGAACTGGCGCTGGCGCGGGTGACCAATTTCTCGGCCTCGCGAACACTGAGCTTCTTCGCGATGATCTCGCTGGCGGTGAGGATCTGCTGGGCACCGGCCAGCGGCAACAGGGCTCGTGCATGGCCCATGTCGAGGTCGCCGGCCATCAGCATCTGCTGCACGGGCTCGGTCAGGTTCAGCAGTCGCAGCAGGTTGCTGGCTGCACTGCGTGACCGGCCGACGGCCTGCGCCGCCTGTTCGTGCGTCAGGCCGAATTCGTCGGTCAGGCGCTTCAGGCCTTGCGCTTCTTCGAGCGGGTTCAGGTCTTCGCGCTGGATGTTTTCGATCAGGGCCATCGCGGCAGCGGCTTCGTCGGGTACTTCTCTGACAAGCACCGGTACTTCGTCGAGGCCAGCCAGCCGCGCGGCACGCATGCGGCGCTCACCGGCAATGACTTCGTAGCGCCCGGGGCTGATCGGGCGTACCAGGATCGGCTGCATGATGCCCTGAGCCTTGATGCTCTCGGCCAGCTCGTAGAGCGAGCCTTCGTCCATGCGTGTCCGCGGCTGGTACTTGCCGGGCTGCAATTGCGTAAGCTTCAGCGCGTGCGGGACGGCAAGCGCCTCGCTGGCATCTTTCACGCGCGGACCGAGCAATGCTTCGAGGCCGAGGCCGAGGCCTTTGGGTTTCTTGGTGACCATGTGGGGATTCTCGACGATTCGCGGCGCGTGCCAGGTTGGGCCTCACGCGGCCGCCCGACGGGCGCCTGCTCACCAGTGGCCACACCAGTGGGCCGCTTCGTGGCCCATGGGGGATCACGCCGAAGGCGTGTAAGGGTCAGCTCAGCCTGCGCAGTAGCGCCCATCCTGCGGGCCAGTCACCCAGGCCTGACTCGCCGTTGATGTGCCCGCACGCGCCGATGTCGACGCACGGGCTGCCCCAGTCCGCAGCCATCTGGGTGGCGCGCAAGGGGGCGCAGTACGGGTCGTCGCTGCTGGTCACCACCAGGCTGGCGAAGGCGAGCCGCTGGCGCACGATGGGGCGCCAGTTGAACAGGTTCGGCGGCATGTCGTCGCGCTCGGTGTCGGGCGGGGCGACGAGCAGGGCGCCCCGCACCCGGGCGGTGTGTGGCGAATGCGCAGCCCACGCGGCGACGAGCTGGCAGCCCAGGCTGTGCGCGGCCAGCACCACCTGCGCACTGCCCGCCTGCACCACCTCGTCGAGCCGCGCCATCCAGTCGCCACGCCGGGGCCAGAGCCAGTCGGCCTGCTCGACACGGGTGCAGCCATGCACGGCTTCCCAGTGGCTTTGCCAATGCGCGGCGTCGGAATTCAGCCAACCGGGCAAGAGCAGCGTGCGGATGGGCCGGTCAGGGTCGAATGTCATCGGGCTCGTTTATGCTTGGCGATCAGACGCTGAGGGAATTCAGATGACATACCGGGTGTTCGTCGACGGCCAGGAGGGCACGACTGGCCTGCGCATTCATGAGTATCTCGCGCAGCGCGCCGACATCGAAGTACTGCGCATCGCCGCCGACAAGCGCAAGGATGCTGCCGAGCGGGCCCGCCTGCTCAACGCCGCCGATGTGGCCTTTCTGTGCCTGCCCGACGTTGCGGCCAGGGAAGCGGCCGCGCTGGTGAGCAACCCCGACACCTGCCTGATCGACGCGAGCACGGCGCACCGCACGGACCCGGGCTGGGCTTTTGGCCTGCCGGAGCTGGCGCCGGGGCAGCGGGAGCTGATTCGTGCCGCCAAGCGCATCTCGAACCCGGGTTGCCATGCGTCGGCCTTCATTCTGCTGCTGCGCCCGCTCGTCGACGCCGGGTTGGTGCCAGCGGCGCTGCCGGTGTCGGCCACTTCGATCACCGGCTATTCCGGCGGCGGCAAGACGATGATCGAGCAGTATGAGGCGGGCGGCGATGGCCGGCTCGCAGCGCCCCGGCCGTACGCGTTGGCGTTGGCTCACAAGCACGTTCCGGAAATGATGGCGCACACCGGCCTCACCGATCGGCCGATATTCATGCCCATCGTCGGAAGCTTCTACAAGGGTTTGTCGGTAAGCGTGCCCTTACATCTGACGCAGCTAAAGGCCGGCACCAGCGTGGAGGCAATTCAAGCCGCCTTCGAGAAACGCTACAGCGCCGAACGTTTTGTTCGCGTGATGCCCTTGCGCGATCCGGCGGCGCTGGCAGATGGGTTCTTCGATGTGCAGGGCTGTAACGACACGAACCGGGTCGACATCTTCGTGTTCGCCAACGAGGCTCAAGTTATCTTGATGGCGCGGCTCGACAACCTCGGCAAAGGGGCGAGCGGGGCGGCGGTGCAGTCGATGAACCTGCACCTTGGGTTGAACGAAGCCACTGGCCTCTGAGCCCGAATGCGGGACGCGTAAACGGGCTGCGCCGCCGAAACGGTCAGGCGCCGAGGCGGGCCGACATTTCTTTTGCGAACTCGACGAAGGCTTGCGCGCCTTTTGAGGCAGGGTCGAACACGACGCCAGGCAGACCGTAGCTCGGCGCCTCGGCGAGGCGCACATTGCGCGGTATGACGGTGTTGAACACCTTGTCGCCGAAATGCGCCTTGAGTTGCTCGCTGACCTGCTGCTGCAAGGTGATGCGCGGGTCGAACATCACCCGCAGAAGGCCGATGATCTCGAGCTCAGGGTTCAGGTTGGCGTGCACCTGCTTGATGGTATTCACCAGATCGCTCAGGCCTTCGAGTGCGAAATACTCGCACTGCATTGGCACCACCACGCCGTGCGCGCAGCACAGGCCGTTCAGCGTGAGCAAACTCAGCGACGGCGGGCAATCGATCAGCACGAAGTCGTAGTCGGCAGCCACCGCCACCAAGGCGCCTTTCAGCCGGCGGTCCCGGCGTTCGAGTTGCACCAGTTCCACTTCGGCGCCGGCCAGTTCGCGGTTCGCGCCGAGCACGTCGTAGCCGGCCTTCGCGCTGTGCTGTCGCGCTTCCGCGATGGTTGCGTTCTCCAGCAGCACGTCGTAGACCGAAAGTTCAAGTGCCCGTTTGTCGACACCCGATCCCATCGTGGCATTGCCCTGCGGATCGAGGTCAACCACCAGAACCCGTAGGCCGATCTGGCTCAGGCCGGCGGCCAGGTTCACGGTGGTTGTGGTCTTTCCGACGCCGCCCTTTTGATTGGCAATGCAGAAGATTCTGGCCATGGGGCGTAAGGAAAGGTTGTGGGCTGCTTGGCGCCAGGTACGCACAGGATGGGGGTCCTGCACGCCGGGCAAAGGATGCATTGCCCGTATGGTGATTATAGGGAACCGGGTCCGTTGGCAGATTCAGCTTGTCGTCGCATCCATACCAGGCAACGCTCGGCATCCAGCCCGGGAACGACCAGTTGTTCCACGTGAAACACTTCAATGCCGACCGGCAGTGCGGCCAGCTCATCGACCGGGTACTTTCCTTTCATGGCCATCCACAAGCCATCAACTCCAATGTGTGAACGCGTCAGGCGGGCAAAGTCCGCAAGTGATGCGAAGGCGCGAGACGTGACAACATCAAACGGCACGGCACTCAGCTGCTCGACGCGAGCATGCGCTGCGTGCAGATTGCGCAAGCGCAGTTCGGCCGCCACCTGTCGCACGAAGGCCGCCTTCTTGCCGACCGTGTCCACGCAGGTCACATCGATTGCCGGGTTCAGCACGGCGATCACGACACCGGGCAACCCGCCACCGCTGCCCACGTCGAGCAATCGGTGCGTGGCGCGGTGTGGCGTGTCACTACAAGCGCGACGCAGCGGCCCGACCACGGCCATGCAGTCGGCCAGATGCTGGGTCACCATTTGCGCCGGGTCACGCACGGCGGTCAGGTTGTAGGTGCCGTTCCAGCGCTGCAACAACGCCAGATAGGAAATCAGTGCGTCGGCCTGCGCAGTGCTCAGCGAAAGGCCCAGCGTTGTTGCAGTGTTCTGCAACGATTGCTGCGAGGTCAGCTCAGGCTGCGGCATCGTGCATGGCATCC
>CANJKD010000160.1 GCA_947474415.1 Burkholderiales bacterium
CGATGCAGCGGGATCCATGTTCGATGTGATCTCGTCCAACACGACCACACTGGCTTGGGCGAGCGCTGAAGGTTACACACATCAGTTAGTTAGTTAGTTGTTTGGTTGTTTGGTTGGTTGGTTAGTGCGTTTAGTTAAATAATAATAAGAATGGTTTGATAAATATGAATTTGTAAATACCTGCCCTCGCCAACACCGCAACTTGTTTCTGACCGGCAGATAGGTTCGACCCTCCCGATGTAACTTCGAAGCTCAACCCAAGCACTTTGTAGTCCGATGTGTCCCCACCGCCGCCCGAGGAAGCGCCGCGATCGCTGTCTTTGAATTCTTGCGTTACGGTCGCTTTGGTAAGCTCGTTCAAGAGACTGTGGAGCTTGAGATCTGTGTGGGAGTTGTGTGGATCTAAAAAGTTGCGCAGAGGACCAGAGAAAATGTACGAGTCCTGCGGGAATATTTGAACGTTGTTGCGATAGGCACGCAGAGAAATGTCTTCTTGTGGCTGTCCACGCAGCAACACCTGGCCCTCGGTCAAGGGCATCGCGCCGGCAAGCACCACTGTTAATGTGCTCTTACCGCACCCCGTGCGCCCACACACACCGATGATTCTGCCCGCGGGTATAGTAAAAGAGATACTTCTTAATGCAGGAGGCAGCAATGGCGAATATCTTGCTACAATGTTCCTACCCTCCAATAGAATATCGCTCGTAGTACTCGGCTTTGCAAATAATGTAGTTTTTTTGCTGCCTTTAGTAGTTGAGGTCATTTCAATCATAGCATTTGCAGCAGCAGAAGAAGATGATTGAGGCGGCACAAAATTTCTAAATTCATCTTCAGAGATGTGGAGAGGAGGCTCGTCAGGTGTGGTTTCTTGCTCCAGCTTCACATACTCCGCCACTCGGTCGACCGATATAAACATGTTTTCAAGAGCAGTCGTGGCGCGAATCGCGTAGGACAAAGAGAAGGTCGCTTTTAAGGCATAAGAGAGCATCAGGCCTGCTTGCCCACCGCCGCCGCCGCTGCCCCCATCACTACTCTCTCCGGGCAAAGGCTCGTTAACGTTTTTCCTTGCAAGCAAGAGAGAAAATGCAGAAGCTGATACAATCAAACATCCAATGATGTCCAAGCGAATGCCGAGCCACCGATTTGCAGCATCCCAGTTCAGTCTTGATCGTATACTATGATCGAGCATCACATTGTGTTGTTCTATCATTTTCTGCTGCAGACGAAACCCTCTCACACATTCAAGACCACAAAGCACTTCTCGAAAATAGGAGAAGAGCGGGGACTTGGCCCCAGCTTCAATTTTCTTTAATTCTTTCGACACTTCGCGATATTGTCGTTGAAAATATAAATACAAATACGTTAGTGGAATGGCAAAAAAAATGTAGACAGGTGCCTCGACGCAAACTACACCAATACCGGTGATTATGCCAAGTAGTGAATCCACAAGAGCCTGCACGCTTGAAGGGATGGAGTCATCTATTACATCCAAATCGCTCGAAAATCGTGAAGTAATGCGACCCGATGGGGTTTCATTAAAAAACGAAAACGTGGCTCCAAGAATTGATCGAAGCAAGCTGTCATGCAGGTTGACAGACGCAATTATGCCCGCATACGCATACATAAAGTACCTCCCCAAGTTGATTATAATAACAACGAATGAAATAACTGCATAACCGATCAAATATTGCCTGAAAGTGTAATAACCCTCAGTCATCCCAGCAAGAAGGTAATCACCAAAAGCAGATATTCCATATGCTAAAAACGTTAGTAGGATAGCTATAAGAAGATTGTGCACACCGCACGCTTGTGCGTACATTTTGTAAGTCGAGAAACTCGTTCCGACCAGCGTCACATCTTCTTTCTTGGTCTGAATGCTGTTACCCTTTTCACCTTTAGCTTTACCTTTTCCTTTTTCACTTTCTTTCCCTTTCTCTCCCTTTTCATTACCTTTTTCCTCCTTTCCCAAATTTTCGGTAACATCCTTGTCACCATTCAGCAAGAAATCTGCGTTCACAACTGCATTATCAAGGTAGCTTTGGTATGACCCATCAAATACTATCTCTCCGTTAGACAAGGCGATAATCCTCTCCGCAAAAGGTAAAAACCCTGCGTAATGCGTTGTCATCACCACCATGCGGCTCTTAGCTGCCTCTAAGATGGCTCCGTGGAACACTTGCTGCGTCACTTTCAAATCGAGCCCTGACAGCGGCGAGTCGAACAAAAATATTTTAGCGTCTGAACACAACGCGCGCGCCAGGGCAATTCTCTGCCGCTGTCCACCTGAAATATTGACGCCTCTTTCCCCTATCAACGTCTCTATTCCATGTTCCCACTCCTTGAGATCGCTCTCAAGAGCACATAGTGCGACTGCCTCCTCCAGATCCATCGAGATAGGATCTTCCTCTTCGATCGAAAAGTTGTGGAATTCTGAATGAAAAGAAGATTTGCGTGCCATTGCTAGCAAAATGTTTTGCTTGACAGAAGCATTCATAATCCAGGGTGTATGTTCTATATATGCTATTGATGAAGCGGGAGGCGTAACATTAATTTTGCTATCAACAGTAGTATCTAGTTCTTCTAGGATTGAAAGTAGCAGAGAGGTCTTTCCGCTTGCGTTGCCGCCGATTATTAGTACCAATCCAGGCTGAATGATCGGAATGTTGAGAGTGACGTTCCGCAGCACCACAGTAGTCTTGGATCGCATCGCCGTCAAGTTTGTTAGCGAGATTCGAGATGCTTGCTGAATCTCGAGTTGGCGGTCGTAGGGGTAGGGATCCGATTTTTGCAGCGGCGATGAAGCATTTGAAGTATCGTATTCGTTATTTGTATCTGAAAAGATTCCGACGTTCGAAAATACATCTGGTCTCCAAATGAGAGCTTCTTTCATTAAACTCTCAATTCGATTGCAAGATACTTGCGCGTCACTCAGCAAAGTAATTGACTATATATATTTTTTCCCGAGACGAGGGAGGAGAGAGAAAGAGGGATCATTAATGATAAACAATAAAAGTAAAATAATTAAGTAAGTAGGGAGAGCACGTACACCCTCACCCTAACAACAATTTAACTACTGGACCACCCCTTACTTTGGGAATAACGCGCATGGGGCGGCCGATGATGGTGATGACAGCGAGGGTCGCGAAGGCCTTGTCTGCTGTTAGAGGCAACGGCGAGAGCGCGCTGTATACCCCAAACGTCACTAGTGTGATGATTAGCGAACTGCTGCTCGTGATCACCGAGTTGGCCATTTCGATCAGACTCCCGTACCAAGCTTTATCGAGTTCTGCGTCACGCAACTTCATTATTTTTGAATAAATAAGAGGGATAAGAGAGGTTAGCTTGACTGTTTTGATGCCGTCGATCAGTTCGTTGACAAGTTGCATTCGCTTGTCGCTTTGCACAAGCATGGCCTTTCGTGCAATTTTGCTTTTCTTCGAGATGTACGACTCTATAGGAATCAAAGTTGGCAACAAAACTGCAGTCACAAGCCCCGCAAAGCCTAGCAAATATACCAGCATTATGACTGACACAAGCACGAGCAGCGGACAAGACCAAAGGTTGTGTGCAAACACCACGAACTCTCGAAGTGACGCGGAATCCTTGGACTGAATATTATTAATCTCGCCCACAGACTTTGGTGGATGCATTCGATGCATTCGTAAACAAAGCGTAGAATAAAATACGACAGAAGTGCCCGCGCTTACTACTTTGCTGCCAGTCATAAACACCCCGTGAATAAATTGCTGAACTGCAATGGCGCCGATAATTGAATTCGTCGTGATGCAGCAAGCGAGAAAAAATATGGCGACGGAATTTGAATTCGAATTGGCTTGTACTATCCACTTTAGCAACACGGGTGCCAGAAGGACAGAGAGAGAATTTATAAACACCATTAAACCAGCGATCATAAACTCTTTTTTAATCAAACGATACATTGACTTCCACAAACGCAAGGGAGCGTTCGCATCTTCCATCGCCCAACATTGCAGAAACTCGAGATAAATCGCCTCTGCCTTCATGTCAGAGGGGAGCATGTACATGTCAGACGTTTTAATTGGCGACTTCTTGCCCAATTCAATCATTGGTGTAACCCACGTAAAAAATAATGTAGAGAATGACAGGTTCTCAACGCCATAGAGACCATGTTCACTTGTTAAGCTGGACGTTGTTGCTCTTTCTGGGGATGCCGCCACAGCCGCCACAACCGAAGATGGTGAGGAAGAATGATGCGAAGAATCCAAGCTGATCAATTTCTCGTATTTTGCCATTTTTCTATACAGCTGTTCTACTTTGATGGGTGATCTTGTCAGAACTTGCTTGCATCGCTGATCATGGCTTTTAAAAACTTACTTCGTTAATTATATCTTCGTTATCTTTCTTTATCACGTCCTATATCCTCCTATTCAAATTGAGTAATTTATGTCTGAAGATGTCAAACAGACCTCTTAGCCGCCTTCTTTCTTCTTCTTCTTCTTCCTCCTCTTTCTCTTCCTCTTCCACCTCGTCTTCCTCTTTTTCTTTTGAGGGAGATAATGCAGTAGCGGAGGGAGATAATCCAACAAATGCCTTTTTTTTGTCTCGATTGTCTATTATCAACATACAGACCTCGACGGAGTTGCTGGAAACGTCACCCTTGGTTTTGATGACGCATGCCGATTTGTCTTTAAAAGATACTAAACGCTTATTTGCCAAAGTATCTCAAATATTGGCCCCCAAAAGTTTTACGGCCTTGCAAATTTATGAAGAAGTATCAAAGAAACAGCGCTTTGTTCCGTGTGGATTGAAGGCATTGGACGTGGCGATGCGAGGCGGTCTTTTGATTGGATGTATCAGCGAAGTGTGTGGACCACCTGGCATTGGGAAAACACAGCTTTGTCTTAGTTGTTGCGTGCAAACGATTGTTCAACGCAAAAAAAACGATGATAGTATGGGGGGGGCAGGCAGCAGCAGCGCCAGCGTGGTTTACGAAAAAGGGAAAGTTAAAACCTCCGTCATCTACTTCGACACAGAGCACAAATTTGATGCGAAACGGCTGGAGCAACTGGCGACTCAGTGCTTTCCCGAGATCTACAGCGCAGAGACCCAGAAGGACGCACGGCAGCAGCTCGACAGTTTGCTGTCCAGTGTGGACGTGAGGAAGCCGAGGTCTTCGCAGGAGCTACTCGAGCAAATCGAGAACTTGCAGGGCGCGGTCATCGCCAACGGAGTCACATTGATAATCCTCGATTCCATCGCTGCCTTGGCCCGGAGAGAGGCGCTGCAGGAGGCGGAGCGAGAGAAGTTCATCGTCAGCCAGTCCAGCCTGCTGAAGCGTCTGGCTGAGCGATGCGGTTGCGTTATATTAGCGACTAATCAGGTAATTTATAAGTGTTGGTGATATGCGGAGCAATAATTGACGATTTAAAAACTATTACACATCTAATCGCCACCACGATCTTCATATAATGTGTGCAGGTGACGGCGGCGGAAGCCGGCGAGGCGGGCGCCTTTGGCGACACCATCGAGGACGAAGCGGGGGACTTCCGACCCACGCTCGGACCCACCTGGCACCACTGCGTGACGACGCGACTTGTGATGAGCAACGTGGCTGCGGCGAGAAGCGCGAGGGCAGCGGCTGGGACTGGGGCTGGGGGCGACGAGGAAGGCGATGGAGATGGCGTTGGGGGGGAGTTCACTTTTCCAGGCATTTCAAAGGGTGCGGGGCGGCTGCCCTGGGAGCTGCAGTCGCTCACCAAGGTGGTCGAGTTGACGAAGAGCCCTATCGCCCCTCGGGAACGGGTCTGCTTTGTCATAGGGGCGCGCGGCTTGGTAGGGATATGATATTGAATGAAAGCCTTTTGGTAGGTTTTTGCGGTGGTGTTGGAAAATGACAAATGTGTCTTTCAAAATATAGTCGTTTAATTGATTTTAATAAATTCTCCTTCTTTTTTTCACTTTCTCTCTTCTTTTTGTAATAATAACTGTCCCCTTTCTTTTAACAGCATGAACAATTAATTAATACAAAAGAAAACAAGAATTTTACACTTCTTTTAATACAAAAATCATCTAATCTTCTTTAATTTGAATAATAGAGAAATACTGCGACTATGGTCAAAGTAACTCCCAATGTTTCGACTCTGGTATTGGGCCATCCGAGAGAAGTTTCCAAAATTTTGGATACTAAAATGAAGAGTGAGACGAAGAAGAAAGGTAGGAGAATGATGATGAACGCAAAAGCCAAGGTTAGCGCC
>CANJKD010000161.1 GCA_947474415.1 Burkholderiales bacterium
ATCGACACCAGCGAAGGCCCGCGCGCGCGCTTTTTGTCGACCATGCCGCGTACCTTCACGCCAGCTGCGAACCACAGGTTCTCGCTGACCTGGCGCACCACCCGGTTCAGGGCGATGGCGCCGCTGAACACTTGCCCTAGGTCGTAACGGACGGGAAACGGAAATGCCTTCAGCGTCTGGCGCTCGAACAGCGGCACCTCGTCGACAAGCAGTGTCAAGTGCCCGCCACGGCGCAGCGCGTGCGCGGTGCCCAGGCCGAGTGTCACGGTCGCATCGGGCGCCAGTGCACTGGCCACGCAATAGACCACCGGGCCGCCGTTTCCGAACATCGTGCGCAGGCCGTCGGCCTGGTTGCGGCCAATGCTGCGCGGCTCCTTTGGCGCCAGCGTGGGGTCGGTTCCGGCCGGGTCAGGGGTCAGGGTGGAGGCTGTCATGGGGTCTTGAAAGTTGGGGTCCAGGTCGACATCTCGTCGGCAATCAGCGCCGGGATGTGCACCGCAGCGGTGTCGCTGCCGGTGCGCCCGCGCGGGTTCACCGTGCGATGCGCGAGGTAGGCGGCGTCGGCCGCGAAAAGGTCTTCGGGGACGCACTGGCCGTTCGACAAGAACAGCAGCGGCAAGCGGTGTCGCACCACGCAATCGACCACCGGGGCGAGGCTCATGCCCTCGTCGATCTTGGTCACGATCGCGGCATCAATGCCGTTCCCACCCATTGCGTTCTGGTGCGACTCGACCACGTCATCCATCGTTCGGCTCGACGTGGTGGCGCTCATCACCAGCACGCGGTGCACCGTGTCACACCCCTGGCGGATCATCTCGAGCTGTTCCAGCATCATCGAATCGCGTTGTCCCACGCCCGCAGTGTCGAGCAGCACGATCTTGCGTGACGACAGGTCGGCGAGCTTGGCCTGCAGATCGTCGCTGTCGCGCAGCGAAACCACTGGCAGGTTCAGGATGCGCGCGAACACGCGAAGCTGTTCCTGCGCGCCGATGCGGAAGGTGTCGGTTGTCAGCAGCGCGACCTGGCGGCGGCCGTAACGCAGCACGCAGCGCGCAGCGATCTTCGCCACTGTGGTGGTCTTGCCGACGCCCGTCGGACCGACGAACGCGTAAACGCCGCCGCGGTCGAACATCTCGAACGCGTCACGGGTTTCGATGCGCGCCTGAACCCAGGCCTGTGCGCTTTCCAGCAGGTTCTCGAAATCGTCTTGCGGAGCCAGTTCCGCCAGCATTTGCGCCACCAGTTGCGAGGACAGCCCGGCATTCAGGAGCCGACGTGTCAACTGTGCGTGGCCCGGTGCCGACTGCTGGAGCGCAGACCAGTAGTTCACCGCCAGGTGGCCGGACAACAGGCTCTTCACCTCAGCCATTTGGGTGCCCAGCTCGGACATGCCTGCCCCTGCGGCAGCCGGCACACCGGGCGGTGTCCCGCCGGGCGGCGCGGCCGTCGCCACCGGGTCGGGGCGCCGCAGCGCGGGCGGCAACCCGGTGGCCGCGGGAACCCGGCTGCGGCCGGGAACGAAGGCGTCTGCGGAGGCCTGCGGCGGCTCGCGCGGCTCTTCACCCGTGAAGGTTCGCGCGCGGGCTCGCGCCGTCGCGGTCGCCTGGCCGTTCGGGCGGCGCAGCAGCGGTTCGGCGGTAACCGCCTCACGGTGCACCTGCTTGCCGAGAGCTTGCCGGTCTCGGCTGGCGGCGATGCTGCTGTCTGGCGTCGCGGCAGGGGCCGGGACAGCGGCGGGGCTCGCGGGCGTCAGCCGGCCCAGGTCGGCCAACGCCACAGCGACGATCTCGATGCCGCTCGAGACTTCGCGGTTCGACAGGACGACCGCGTCGGGACCCAGCGTCGCCTTGATCTTGCGCAGGGCATCGGTGGCATTCGCTGCAACAAATCGTTGTGCACTCATGATGGGGCTCGTTCTTTCAAACCGGTCGCTGTGAAACAGGGGAGGCATTGCAGGGGTTCGTGGCGGGCTGGGCGAGGTGGCATTTCATGGCAGTCAACCCTCGCGCTGGCAAAGAACGCGCTGAAACTCGACCTTCGCGGTTGGCGGCAGCTCCGACATCGCCAGCACCACCGCCTGCGGCCGCACCCGCCGCGCCAGGCGCGACAGCGTCAGGCGCGTGCGCTGGCCGCACAGCAGCACCGGCGCGTGGCCCAGCGTTTCGAGCTCGTCGACCGCGCCAGCAACCTCTTCCAGAAAGCGGCGTGCGAGGTTCGGTTCGATCGCCCCGTCGGGCGCCACGGCCTCGGTGCCGACGGCCTGCTCGATGAGCCGCTCGAAGTCGGGATACAACCCCGCCACTCGGTATTCGGTGAGTTCGCCGAAAACGTCCTGCACGATCTGGCGGCGCAGTGCATGGCGCAGCGGCGTCACGATGTCGTTCAGTTGCACGTTGCGGGCCAGCTGCTCGGCCGTGATCTCGAGCACGGTGCGCAAGTCCCGCACCGTGACGCCTTCCTCCAGCAGCAACTGCAGCACGCGCTGCAGTTGGGCCGGCTGCACCAGCTTCGGAATGGTTTCTTCGACCAGCTTCGGAAAACGCGTTTTGAAGTGCTCGATCAGTTCATGCGTTTCCTGGCGACCGAGCAGTTCATGGGCGTGCTGGGCGATCAGGTGGTCGAGGTGGGTGGCGATCACGACCGCCGGTTCGACCACGGTGTAGCCGGCCGCCATGGCGGCCGAGCGGCGGTCGCGCGTGATCCAGGTCGCGGGCATGCCGTAGCTCGGGTCGCGCACCGCGATACCTTCCACCGGCGTGTGGCTCCCCGGCGGGTCGATCGCCAGCAGCCGGTCCGGCAGCACCTGGCCGCGGGCCACTTCGGCGCCAAAAAGCAGGAACCGGTAGACCTCGGCCGGCAATTGCAGGTTGTCGCGGATGTGCACCGACGGGATCAGGAACCCGACCTCGCCGACGAACTTCTTGCGGATCGCCCGAATGCGCTTGATCAGGTCACTGTCGTCGCCGGCATCGACCAGCGCGATCAGGCGGTAGGGCAGTTCCAGGCACAGGGGCTCGATCACCGGCACGTCGTTCCAGTCGACCTCGCCGGCGCCGGCTGGTTTGGCCGTCGCCGCCGCCGCGGAGGCCTCCGCCGCCGCCCGGCGCCGGACGATGGCCCAGCCCAGCGCACCGAACACGGCGGCGAAGCTCAGGAACGCCAGATGCGGCATGCCCGGAATCAGCCCCAACAGGCCGAGGATCATCGCCACCATGAAGAACGACCCTCCGCCCACGGCCACCAACTGGCCGAGCTGGGCTGAAAAGTCGTCATCGGTGCTGACGCGCGTGACGACGATGCCGGCCGCTGTCGAGATGATCAGCGCCGGCACCTGCGCCACCAGACCGTCGCCGATCGCGAGCGTGGCATAGGTCTGCAGCGCTGTGCTGAAGTCGAGGCCGTGCTGCAGCGTGCCCACGATCACGCCGCCGATGAGGTTGATCATCAGGATCAGGATGCCGACGATCGCATCGCCGCGCACAAACTTCGATGCACCGTCCATCGAGCCGTAGAAGTCAGCCTCCTGGCCCACTTCCGCGCGCCGCTTGCGAGCCTCGTCTTCGCGGATCGCGCCGGTGTTCAGATCAGCGTCGATCGCCATCTGTTTGCCCGGCATGGCGTCCAGCGCGAAGCGCGCCGCCACCTCGGCCACGCGCCCGGCGCCCTTGGTGATGACGACAAAGTTGATGATGGTCAGGATCAGGAACACGACCACGCCGACCGCGTAGCTGCCGCCGATCAAGAACTCGGCGAACGACTCGATCACGTGGCCGGCCGCCGCCGTGCCGGTGTGGCCGTTCAGCAGCACCACGCGCGTGGAGGCCACGTTCAGCGACAGGCGCAGCAGCGTCGTCAGCAGCAGGATCGTCGGAAAGGAGACGAAGTCCTTGAAGCTGCGCATGTTCATCGCCACCAGCAGCACCAGCATCGACACACCGATGTTGAACGTGAAAAGACCGTCCAGCACCAACGCCGGCAGCGGCAGCAGCATCATGCCGAGGACCAGCAGCACCAGCAGCGGGGCTGCGGCGGAGCTCAGTGGCATGCTCAGGCGCAGGAACCCCAGGCGCGAAACAGCCATACGATCAGGCCGCTGCGCCGGACGACCGGCGGAAGTCAATCAACATCAAATCGCTCATAAACCGTAAAACGCTCACAATCATCAATAATATCTCGCGCGTAGAAGTATCCATCGCCTGTTTCGTGCGATCCGGCCGATGTCGGGGGGTCGTTCATTTCAGGCGATGGCGTCGTGATCGGATCTCGCTAACCTCGGCGCATTCGCGGGCACAGGCCCGCCTTGAGGCCCCTGCCGCCGCCCGCCGAATGCCACAGCGACCCGTTCACTTGCCGCCCGCCACCCCGCTTGCAAGCCCGCCGGCAGACCCTCTTGCGCCCTGGACCCTGTTGGTCGAGGACGACCCGCACTACGGCGCCTGGGTCGCGCAGCTGCTGACCGAAGACGGGCGCGGCGGGCCGGTGCGCGTGGCGCGCAGCTTGCAGGCCGCGCGGGCGGTGATGGCCGAAGCCTCGCCGTCGCTCGCCGTGATCGACCTGAACCTGCCCGACGGCTCTGGCGTGCAGGCGATCCGCGAGCTGTCGGCCAGCGCGCCAGGCGCCACCATCCTGGTGCTGACGGCGATCGACGACCCGCCGGTGGCGCTGGCAGCGATCCGCGCCGGCGCCCACGGCTACGTGGTCAAGAACACCTCGGGGCCGGCCTTCTTGCAGACCATCGGCGACTTGTTGCTGGGTGGCTCGCCGGTGACCCCGTCGGTCGCCCGGCTGCTGCTGCGCGAGCTGCAGCAACCGGGGCAGGACGAGGCCACGCTGCCGCAGATGGCCCAGCTGTCCGAGCGCGAGACCGAGGTGCTGCATCGGCTGACCCGCGGCTACCGCAACAAGGAGATCGCGCGCGAATTTGCGCTCAGCCCGCACACCGTCAACGCCCATGTGCGCAGCATCTACCAGAAGCTCAGCGTCAACTCGCGCAGTGAACTGCGCAAACTCGTCAGCGATGCCTGAAACCGCGTTGCCGCCACGGGTGTTGCCGACCTTGCCGCCAACGCCAACGCAGCCGCAGCCGACCGTGGCATGGCCCGTCCGACTGGGCGCGGCCTTGCTGTGGCTCGGCCTGACCGCCGCCCTGGCCTTGCTGTACGGCCAGCCGGCCTGGAGCGATGCGCAAGTGGAGGCCTCGCGCGGGCAGGTGCTGCAGCCAGCGCTGGTGGCCGCCGCGCTGCGGGTCGGGCCCGGGTCCGAGCTGACCTTGCCGCATGGCGCAAACGGATCGGCGCCGTCCACTGGGCAGCGCTACCGGCTGGTCTTCGAGCTGGCGCCCGACCAGGCCGCCGTGCCGCAAGGGATGTGCCTGGAGCGCAGCACCCTGGTGGCCGATGCCTGGCTGGACGGCCAACGGCTGGCCGTCGACCCCTCGGCATCGAAGATCAGCCTGCGCAGGATGTGGCCGCAGTACCTGCGCTTGCCGCCCCCATTGGCCCCCGGGCGCCACCTGCTGGAGCTGCACTTGGCCGCGCCGCTGGCGCTGCGGGACGTGCTGGGGGCCACCCAGTCGGCCGCCGCGCTGCTGGCCGCGCCGCCGGCGCCGCTGGCAGCCGCCTGGCTGGGCGACGATCCGCTGGTGCGCCAGGGCTGCGAGACCGCAGCCGCGCTCACGGCCGAGCTGCCGACCATTCTGCTGGGCACCCTGGCCGCGGCCGGCACGCTGGCCCTGATGATGGCCGGGCTGCTGCGCGATGCTGCGGCGCGCTGGTTTGCGTTGGCCACCTTGAGCTGGGCCGCGAGCCTGCTGGTCTACAGCACCGGCTTGCTGCCGTGGGTGCGCGCCGAGCCGGAACTGCTGTTCCTGCTGTTGCCGGTACTGCGCATGTTGGTCTTCTGGGTCCTGGTGCTGTTCTACCTGCGTCAGGCCGAGCTGCAACTGCCCCGCCTGGAGCGGGCCTTGCTGGGCTGGATGGGAATCGCGGCTGCACTGCAGCTCCTGCTGCCGGACGGCCTGCGCTGGATGGGGCAGCTGGCGGTGGCGGGGTTCATCTTCGTGGTGGGCGCGGGCTTGCTGGTGTTGATGGCGCGGCAGGCGCAGCGCCGGGCCGCTTTGTCTGTCGACGCCTTGTTTTTGGCGCTGCTGATGATGTTCGTCGCGACCCTGGTCGAGATCGCGCGGATGTTCGGCTGGGCACGGGGCCTGCCACCGCTGCTGC
>CANJKD010000162.1 GCA_947474415.1 Burkholderiales bacterium
CGGGTGCGCCGGAATTCGTGAACAAGCCGGTGTACCGCATCGGCACGCTGTGCCGGTTGGTCGAAAAAAAGGGGGTGGATGACCTGCTTCGTGCCCTGGTGCTGTTGCGCAGTGCGCCGTGGCAGCTTGAATTGAGCATCGCCGGCGACGGCCCGTTGCTTGCCGAACTGGAGCAGTTGGTCGACGACTTACAGCTCCGATCCAGCGTGACCTTCCTTGGCCCGCTCGGCCATGCGAGCGTGGCCGAATGGATGCACTCCCTCGATGCTTTTGTGGTGGCCTGCAAGAAGGACTCAAACGGTGACATGGACGGAATCCCGGTGGTGCTGATGGAAGCCATGTCACAGCGCGTGCCGGTGGTGTCGACACGCCTGTCGGGCATCCCTGAGCTGGTGGTGCATGACAGCACGGGGCTGCTGGCCTCGCCGGCCGACCCAGCATCGCTGGCCCACGAGTTGCACCGCCTGCTAGACAGCCCGGCATTGCGCTCGCGCCTGGCCGAGGCGGCTGTTCTTCATGTGGAGGCAGAGTTCGGCCAGGAAGTGAACCTTGATCGGTTGCAGGGATACTTCACGCCCTTGGCTGCCACTCAAGCCTGAGCTCGGCTCGTCAACACGCATGAACATGAACCGCAGCTACCTGCTCATCTCGCCCGGCCGCAATGAGGCGCAATACATGCGCCAGACGCTCGACAGCGTCATCGCGCAAAGCGTGCGCCCGGCGCTTTGGGTGATCGTGGACGACGGCTCCACTGATGATTCGCCCGCCATCCTGGCCGACTACGCGGCCCGGCACGACTGGATCCGCATCGTGACCCGCAAAGACCGCGGCAAGCGCGCCGTGGGGCCGGGCGTAATCGAAGCCTTCTACGCCGGCTATGAAACGATTCGGCCGGAAGACTACGAATACCTCTGCAAGCTCGACCTCGACCTGATCCTGCCGCCGCTCTACTTCGAAACGCTGATGCAGCGCATGGAAGCTGACACGCGCATTGCCACCTGCAGCGGCAAGTCCTACATCCACCAAGACGGCGAGTTCGTGAGCGAACGCCATGGCGACGAAACCTCGATCGGTGCCACCAAGTTCTACCGCCGCGAGCGCTTCCAGGCCCTGGGCGGTTTCGTGCGAGAGGTGATGTGGGACGGCATCGATGTGCACCGCTGCCGCATGATGGGCTGGCAGGCCTGCAGCTGGGACGTGCCCGAGCTGCGCTTCACGCACCTGCGCCCGCAAGGCACCAGCCAGGTGGGCGCGATGACGGGCCGCATGCGCCATGGCTTCGGCCAATACTTCATGGGCACGAGCCCGATCTACATGCTGGCGAACGCGGTGAACCGCTTCACCGAGCGGCCCTACGTGTTGGCGGGCCTGGCCATGTGGTGGGGTTATGTGTGGGCCTGGCTGCAGCGCAAGCCGCGCTACGAGAACCTTGAATTCCGCCGCTTCCTGCGCCACTGGCAGTGGCGTGCGCTGCTGGTGGGGAAGAAGCGTGCAGTCGATGAAGTGTTGGTTGCGGCCCGGCCACGCCGACAAGGCTGAGGCGCGACGGCAGGCCGCATGATCATCAATCACGTGAAAGAACGCGCGCAGTCGATGGGCCGTCACCGGGCTTCACCTTCGGTCAGGTTTGCCCTGAAGCAGGTCGCCGCAAGGCTGCAGTCCATCGCCGGGAAAGCATGCTTCTGGCGCTGGGAATTGACCCGCCTGCCAGCACCGGCAGAAGCACCGGGCCGGGTCATGTATTTCGGCAGGTCGGACAAGCGCGCTCTCGCAGTGGAGTTGCTGGGGCTTGAGGCGGGCGCAGGCGAAGGAAGCCCGGCCGGGCGGCATGGCGTCGTCTGGGTCAGCGAGTTGCCGCTGCCAAATTCGGTGCGCGTGCCCGCCTACTTGCGGGCCGTGGTTCCGCTGGGCGGGTCACTGGAAGCCATCGTGGCGGCCTACCCCGAGAACCTGCGGCGATCACTGCGCCGCCAGCGGGTGGCCTGCCACACCCGGCCCGTGACGGACGAAGTGGAAATGGAACGCGTTGACCGCGAGATGCTCAGGCCTTATGCGCTTGCACGGCATGGCGCATCCGCAGCCCAGGTTTCGGCCAGCGCGGTGCAAGACATCGCCAAGGGCCGAGGGCGCCTGACGCTGGTGCTGTGCGGAACCGAAGAGGTGGGTTGCCACCTCGGCTTTCCGCAGACCCGGGCGGGTGTGCGCTTCTGGGTGTCGGTTCGCTTCGGGTTTCCGAAAGCTGTGTTCGACGACCGCAAGCGGCTGCGCGAGATCAACTCGGTGAACACCTACTTCGAGATGGAAGCCGCGCACCGAGACGGTTGTGCACACTACGACATCGGCGATTGCCTGGGGCGCCCGGACGACGGCTTGCTGCAATGGAAGAGCGCACGCGGTGGCCACCTCGACGCGGCCCTGATTCATGAGCACTTCTACGTGCTCTTGCCCGAGCAGGCGGCCCCGGCGATGCTCTGGCACGCACCCATCTTTGGTGAAAAGGCGGGTACGCTGACCCTTCATCTGGGGCTGCCTGAGGGCCGCACCGATGACCAGGCCTTGGCCCGCTTTCGGGAACTGAGGTTCAGCGGCATGCACAAGATCTGCCTGCATTGCGCACGCGCGCCCGGTGCGCCATTGGTCAATGCCGTACGCGCGCTGTGCGCCCGCACGCCGGTGAGTTCCGTCGAGGTGCGGCTCGCGCCGCAAGGCTGAAACGCCTGCCCTCACCGCCCTGCCCCACCGCCATGAAAGACGACTCCATGCAAGCCACCGCCGCGGTACCCCAACCGCCCGCCGCTCCCTGGCCGCGCTCGCGCATGCTCAATGTGTGGGTCGACAACCTGAGCATGAAGCAGCTGATGGAGAAGCTCGATGCGGGCATCGTCTTCACGCTGAACCCTGACCACCTGTTTCACCTGCAGCGCCACCGCGCTTTCTATAACGCCTACCGGCAGGCCGACTTCATCACCTCCGACAGCAAATACGTGTACTGGGGCCTGGGCTGGATCGGCCGGCGCATCCAGGAAAAGGTGTCTGGCTCCGATATCGTGCCCGCCTATTGCGCCCACCATGCCAACAACCCGGCGGTGCGGGTCTTTCTGCTCGGCGCAGCACCCGGCATTGCACAGAAGGCGCTCGAAAACATCAACGCCCGCGCCGGTCGCGAGGTGGTGATCGGGGCGCATTCACCGTCGATGAAGTTCGTGAATGACGAGCAGGAAATCGCCGATGTGATTCGCCTGATCAACGACAGCGGCGCCACTTGTTTGATCATCGGCCTGGGTGCGCCGAAGCAGGAAATCTGGATCACGCAATACCGCCACGCCATGCCGAAGGTGAAGGTCTACATGGGCGTGGGCGCCACCATTGACTACGAAGCAGGCGCCGTGAAGCGCGCGCCGCGCTGGATGACGCGCATCGGCCTCGAATGGCTGTACCGCATCACGACCGAACCGCTGCGCTACTGGCGGCGCTACCTGCGCGACATGGAATACTTCTGGCTGCTGCTGCTCGACGGGCTGGGCCTGTACAAATCGCCGATGCAGCCGGGCACGCCCGCCGCATCGACCAAGGTCTGAGCCGCCGTCACCCACCCTTTTTTTGATGGAACACCACCGATGATTCGTACCGCCATGGTCGGCCTGGGCAAGATGGGTCTGTCGCACCTCGCGATCCTGCGCGCCCACCCCGAACTGGATCTGGTCGCGGGCTGCGACTCCACCGCCTACCTCACCGACATCCTGACCAAGTATTCCGGCCTGAAGTGCTACGACGACTTCGACCGCATGCTGGAACAGGAGCCGCTCGATGCGCTGGTGGTGGCCACGCCCTCGAAGCTGCACGCGCCGATGGTGGAGAAGGCGCTGAACCGCGGCCTGCACGTGTTCTGCGAGAAGCCTTTCGTTCTTGATGTGCACGACGGCGAGAAGCTGGTGTCGCTGGCGGAAAGCAAGGGCCTGGTGAACCAGGTGGGTTACCACTATCGCTTCGTCGGCGCGTTCAAGGAAGCGGCGCGCGTCGTGGCGTCGGGCGCACTGGGCACGGTTCACCATGTGCGCGCCGAAGCCTACGGCCCGGTGGTGCTGCGGACCAAGGGCGGCACCTGGCGCTCGGCCAAAAGCGAAGGCGGCGGCGCGTTGTATGACTACGCTTGCCACGCGATCGACCTCGTCAACTTCGTCGTCGGCCCGCCGGCGGCGGTAGACGGCGTGGTGCGGCACGGCGTGTTCTCGCGAGACGTGGACGACGAGATCTATTGCACGCTGCGCTATGCCGACGGCTGCAGCGGCCAGCTCAGCGTGAACTGGAGCGACGAGAGCTTCCGCAAGATGTCGACCAAGGTGTCGGTCTGGGGCACGAACGGCCGCATCAACGCCGACCGCCAGGAATGCCAGATCTTCCTGCGCGAGCCGCAAGCCGCACTGCCCGGCATGGGCAAGGGCTGGACGATCCGCTACACGACCGACCTGACCGAGGAGGTCTGGTACTACCTGCGCGGCGAAGAGTATTCGGCGCAGATCGACTACTTCGCGAAGAGCATCGCGGCGCGCCGCGTTGATGGCACGAACACCTTCCGTTCGGCCCTCGAAGCCGACCGCCTGGTCTCGATGATCACCGGCCAGACGGCGGGCAGCATGCCGCCGCCCAGCGCGCAGCCGGCCCGCAAGGGCGTGCTCTCGCGCCTGTTCACGTGATGGCGCCCGCCCAAGGAAACACCGTCATGGATCGAGTTCTTTTTGGCGACAACCAGTTCTTCGGCGTGAACCACATGTCGGAAGACAAGGCACGCGCGCAGTCAATGAAGTTCCAGGAAACGCAGGCGATCCTCGATGTGCTGGATGCCGCTTACCAGGAAGGCATTCGCACCTTCATGTGCACCACGCACGACCGCATGGGCGAGGTCTGCGACTACTTCCGCGCCAACGTGGCCAAGTACCCCGACTACCGCTTCTACCCGTGCATGCCTTACGCGCACAAGTACGCTAACGCAGTCACGGAGCACGGCATGATCGAGGCGCTGCGCCTGTTCCTGCCCCACGACGGCGCCATCGGCGCGATGCTCAAGGGTGGCTTGGCGCTGGCGAACAAGGACGTCGAGGCGATCATGCAGCTGCTGATCGACGCCGAGATGAAGATGTTCCACGGCCTTGCTACGCCGGTGGTGTTCATGCAGAACGTGATCACCGACCTGCTGCTCGGCCTGAAGATGAACGACACCTTCCGCATGTTCCACGACCACGTGCGCGACAAGTACAACGCCGAGCCTGGCTTCATCACGATGAACGTGCCGCGCCTGCTCGACGTGCTCGACGGGCTGGGCGTCGTCAACCCGATCGTCTGCGCGAACATCAACAAGATCGGCTTCCGCATGTGCGGCGGCGTGGCCGTGTACGAAGACGCGATCGCCAAGCGGCCGTTCCGGCCGGTGGCGATGTCGGTGCTGGCCTCAGGCGCGATCGCACCGCGCGAGGCCATCGAGTACATCTGCCAGCAACCCAGGATCGAATCCATCGTGTTCGGGGCGTCGAGCCGCGGCAACATTCGGCAGACGAAGGCCTTGATCGATGAGCTGAGCACTGGAGCCGTTGCCGAGCCCTGAAGGGCCGGCGCGCATGTCGATCATGAATAGATCCGTCTCGCCTGACCGCATTTCAGCGACCGAGCCAGACTGGTCGCGCGAAGCCAAGCAGTTCTGGGCCTGGTCTCCGCCGCGCTCATTGCTGGCCAGCATTCGCGCCTACCAGCGTCACTGCGGGTCCCACAATCCAGTGCGCATCATGTTGAGGATGTCGGCGACCCTTCGACACAGGTTTTGGAGTGCGGTGACTGGGGCAGACATTCCAGTGAATTGCCGGCTCGGCGGCGGCCTTTCCCTCCCGCACCCGAATGGCATCGTGATCCACCCCGGCGCGAGCATCGGCCCGAACTGCATGATCTTTCAGCAGGTGACGATCGGTGCGCGCGACGATGGCCTGCCAAGAGTTGGTGGGCATGTGGACTTCGGCGCAGGCGCGAAGGTGCTCGGCGGCGTGGTCATCGGAGACCATGCCCGCATAGGTGCCAACTCAGTGGTTCTGGACGACGTGCCGGAGCGCGCCACGGTGGTCGGCATCCCGGCCCGGCAGGTTGGCGTGGGTCACGCCGCTCGTCCCCGGCAACCAACGAACAACTGACCAGACAGAACTGTCGAGTGGCTTGAAGTC
>CANJKD010000163.1 GCA_947474415.1 Burkholderiales bacterium
GAACCGTCGCTGCGAAATTCAACGCCTGACCCAGTTGCGTACCGTTGCTGGCCTGGCCAAAACCAAGCGCCTGGGCGGTACCGCCCGCGAGGAGAAGTGCCGAGCCGATGGCGATGACGGTCAATGCTGCTCGCATGCGTGTCGGGCTGGGGCTGTTGCGTTGGTGGCGTTGTGGGAGGGTGCAAGAAGTCGGCCGGACTCTAGCATGGCGGAACATCTGCACACACTTTGCGGCGGCAGGCTGCGTGCGCAACGCGTGACACAATTCCTCGCCAGGCGCATTCCGGTCCGAAGCCGTGCAACAGCGCTGGGCCCAACCCTCCATCAGCAGACACCAACGCCATGCCCTCAGAAATGCTGACCGAACGCCACGGTGCCGTGCTGGTGCTGACCCTGAGCGAACCGGCGAGCCGGAATTCCCTGTCGCAACAAGCCATTGCCGCCGGCATCGAAGCATTGAATGTTGCCGAGTCTGACCCGCTGATTCGCGTCATCGTGCTGCGCGGCGATGGCGCCCACTTTTGTGCCGGCGGCAATCTGCAGGGCCTGATGGAACGCCGCCGTGCCGGGCCACTGGCGCAAGTGCAGATGATCGAACACCTGCATCAACTCATCGAAGCGCTGCATGTATTTCCGAAGCCGGTTGTCGCCGCCGTTGAAGGCGCTGCGGCAGGCGCCGGCTTTTCGCTGGCGCTGGCTTGCGACATGATCGTGGCCGCCGACGATGCACGATTCATCCTGTCGCACGCCCGCCTCGGCCTGTCACCGGACGCCGGCGCGACCTGGGCATTGACACAATCATTGCCGCGCGCCCTGGTGCAGCAGTGGGTGTGGCTGGCCGAGCCGGTGTCGGCCCAGCAATTGCATCAATGCGGCCTGGTGGCCACGGTCAGCGACAGCGGCCAGGCGTTCGCCGAAGCGCTGCGCCTGGCGCACCGCCTGGCCGACATGGCGCCGAATGCCCTGGCCAGTGGCAAAGAGCTCGTGCGCCAGGCCAGCGGCCGCGCGCTCGCACAGCAACTGGCTGCCGAACGCGACCACTTTGTCGAGAACCTGTTCCATGAGAACGGCGCCGAAGGCCTGCAGGCCTTCGTCGACAAGCGTGCAGCTAACTTCCGCTGAAGCGCGGCCGAGACCCAGCGCGGCGCTGCACCCAGACGTTCAGGTGCGGTAGCTCGGGTCGACGCGGTCGAGCTTGCGCAGCAACGCCGGCCACGCCAGACCGCCGCCGCCAGCGCCACGTGTTGCGACGCGCGCCTGCTCGGACGCGGTGCTGATGATGCGCGGGTCAATCGGGATCAGCTCGCTGCCGCCTGCCATCGCCCGGACCTGGATCGTGCAGGTCGATTCGAACAGGTACATCGCAACAAAGGCGTCCGCCACCGTCGCGCCCAGCGTCAGCAAGCCATGGTTGCGCAACATCAGGTAGTTGTTGCTCGGGCCCAGGTCGGCGACCAGGCGCGGCTTCTCGTCGTCGCGCAGCGCCACGCCCTCGTAGCTGTGGTAGCTCAGATTCGACAGCACGAAAATTGATTGCTGTGACAACGGCAGCACACCGCCCTTTTGTGCCGACACGGCGATGCCGTTCAGCGAGTGCACGTGCAGCACGCATTGAGCGTCGTGGCGGGCCGAGTGGATCGCACTGTGGATCGTGAAGCCGGCGGGGTTGACCGGGAACTCGGAACTGCCGAGCTTGTTGCCATGGCTGTCGATCTTGACCAGGCTCGACGCGGTGATCTCGTCGAACATCAAACCGTAGGGGTTGATCAGGAACGAATCATGGCTACCGGGCAGGCGTGCGCTGATGTGGGTGAACACCAGGTCGTCCCACTTGAAGGCCGCCACGAGACGGTAGGCCGCGGCCAGATCGACGCGCAACTGCCACTCTTCGGGGCTGACTTCATGCTCGAGGCTGGGTATTTTGAGGGCGGTGGAATTCATGACGCGGTCTCCTTGCGAATAGCGGTCTCAAACCAGTGTCTCAAAGTGGCGTTTCAACGGCCGGATGCCGCCGTTCGGTGCGTGCGTCACGCAGACAATCACTCGGACACAATAGGTCGGTGAGGCAGCCCGATGCTGTCACATCAGCGACTCACCATGAACCCCCCGATTCTTACAATTGCCGAACAGTCCAACATCGACACCGGCTCTTGGTTTTCCAAACTCTCCCAAACCCTGCGCAACGCCATCGTTTCGCGGGCCGGCGTGCGCCGGCTGCCAGACGGCACGATGTTGACGGCACGCGGCGCGCAGGCCGACGAATGGTGCGGCGTGGCCAAGGGAGCCGTGCGGGTCAGCTCGGTCTCGCTGTCGGGCAAGCAGATCACGCTCACCTACGTGGAGCCCGGCACCTGGTTCGGCGACATCTCGCTGTTCGACGGCTTGCCGCGCACTCACGACGCGAACGTGCATGGCGAGACGACCTTGCTCGTGGTTCGCAAGGCCGATTTCAAGAAACTGCTGGCCCAGCACACCGAGTTGTGCGAAGCGCTGCTGCGGCTGAACTGCAGGCGCTTGCGGCTGATGTTCGATGCGGTCGAAGACCTCAACACCCGGCCGCTGGCATCGCGTCTGGCCAAGCAAATCCTGCTGCTGGCGCGCAGTTACGGTATTCCGCAAGGCGAGGAAATCCGCATCGGCTTGCAGCTGGCGCAGGAAGACCTGGCGCAACTGCTCGGTGCTTCGCGGCAACGTGTCAACCAAGAGTTGAAGGGCTTCGAGCGCGACGGCGCGGTGCGCATCGAACCCACGCGGCTGGTGGTGTTGTCGAAAGAGAAGTTGCTGGCCATTGCCAGCAAGTGAGCGGTTTGGCGTCACGCCGCTTGTCGCTCACCGATTCGCCGAACACCATGACCTTCACGCAGGCGCACTGAACCCATGGAAGCCAATACCGGTACCAAGCCCGTCGCGGAACAGCATGCCTTCGACATCGGCGTGTTGCAGGCCCACCTCGAAGCGAAGCTCGAAGGCTTTCGCGGGCCGCTCACGATCGAGCAGTTCAAGGGCGGGCAGTCGAATCCGACCTACAAGTTGATCACGCCGGCGTGCGCCTATGTGATGCGATCCAAACCCGGCCCAGCGGCCAAACTGCTCGCCTCTGCGCATGCCATCGACCGTGAATTCACTGTCATGCGCGCACTGCGCGGCAGCGATGTGCCGGTGCCGCAGATGCTGTTGCTTTGCGAAGATGAAACCGTGATCGGCCGCGCGTTCTACGTGATGGAGTTCATGCCCGGCCGGGTGCTGTGGGAACAGTCGCTGCCGGGCATCGACTTGCCGCAGCGGGCGGCCTACTACGACGAAATGAACCGCGTCATCTCGGCGCTGCACAACGTCGACGTGAACACGGTCGGGTTGGCCGGCTACGGCAAGCCGGGCAACTATTTCGAACGCCAGATCGGCCGCTGGACAAAGCAGTACCTGGCCTCGGTAACAGAGCCGATCGACGCGATGGACCGTTTGATCGAGTGGCTGCCGGCGCACATCCCGGCCAGTGCCCGCGATGAAACCCAGGCCACTGTCGTGCACGGCGACTACCGGCTCGACAACCTCGTGTTCCACCCCGACGAACCACGCGTGATCGCGGTGCTCGACTGGGAACTCTCCACCATCGGCCACCCGTTGGCCGACCTCAGCTACCACTGCATGTCTTGGCACATCCAGCCCGGCCAGTTCCGCGGCATCGGTGGGCTCGATCTGGCAGCGCTCGGCATCCCCGACGAGAAGACCTATGTGCGACGTTATTGCGAGCGCACCGGCAGGGTCGGACCGGGCAACGACGCTGACGCCGTGATGGCCGACTGGAACTTCTACCTCGCCTACAACATGTTCCGCCTTGCCGGCATCCTGCAAGGCATTGCGAAACGCGTTGAGGCCGGCACGGCTTCCAGCGCGCAGGCCCGCCAGGCCGGCGCGGGCGCCAGGCCATTGGCCGAGATGGGCTGGGCGCTCGCGCAGCAAACCCTGGCCTGATTGGCCCACCGGGCCGGTTTGGCCGGTTTGGCCGCTATCGAACTCAAGAGACTCACGAAGGAGACCACGATGGATTTCGCCTACTCACCGCGCACCCTCGAACTGCAAGCCCGGCTGCTGAAGTTCATGGACGATCACATCTACCCTGCCGAAGCAAAGTACGACGCCGAGATTGCCGCCAACACCGCAGCCGGCAAACGCTGGACGCCGCTGAACACGATCGAGGAACTCAAGCCCAAGGCGCGCGCGATTGGCCTGTGGAACCTGTTCCTTCCGCCCACCGCCGGCGGCGAAGGCTCGACCCACAACGGCCGCGACTTCGGCCTGTCGAACAGCGACTACGCACCGCTGGCCGAGATCATGGGCCAGGTGCCCTGGTCGTCGGAAGTCTTCAATTGCTCGGCGCCCGACACTGGCAACATGGAGACCATCGAACGCTACGGCAAGCCCGAGCACAAGCAGCAATGGCTTGAGCCGCTGCTGAACGGCAAGATCCGCAGCGCCTTCGCGATGACCGAGCCGGCCGTGGCGTCGAGCGACGCCACCAACATTGCCTCGCGGATCGAACGCAACGGCGACGACTACGTCATCAACGGCCGCAAGTGGTGGATCAGCGGTGCCGGTGACCCGCGCTGCCAGATCTACATCTTCATGGGCAAGACAGACCCCGAGGCGGCACGCCATTCGCAGCAGTCGATGATCCTGGTGCCCGCCGACACCAAGGGCATCACTGTGATGCGCCCGCTGTCGGTGTTCGGCTACGACGATGCGCCGCACGGCCACATGGAGATCGACTTCGACAACGTGCGTGTGCCAGCCAGCAACATCCTGCTCGGCGAAGGCCGCGGCTTCGAGATCGCACAAGGCCGCCTCGGGCCCGGGCGCATCCACCACTGCATGCGACTGATCGGCCTGGCTGAACGATCGCTGGAGCTGATGTGCAAGCGTGCGTCGACACGCATCGCCTTCGGCCGGAGCGTCGCCGAACAGGGCGTGACCCGTGAGCGCATCGCCGAGGCGCGCTGCAAGATCGACATGGCACGCCTGCTGACGCTGAAGGCCGCCTGGATCATGGACGTGGCCGGCAACAAGACGGCCAAGGCCGAGATCGCAATGATCAAGGTCGTGGCGCCGAACATGGCCCTGCAGGTGATCGACTGGGCGATGCAGGCCCACGGCGGTGGTGGTGTCTGCGAAGACTTTCCGCTGGCCGGTTTCTACGCCGGTGCGCGCACCTTGCGCTTTGCCGACGGCCCGGACGAAGTACACCGCAACGCGATCGCCAAGCTGGAACTGGGCAAGTATGCCTAGAGCGCGAAGCGAAGGGCAGGAGGCCCTGCCGTGCCCACAGGCGGCACTTCGGGATCGACCAGCGCTTTGATCGGCGATGGGGCGCGCCCGGCGCCCGCGACCAAGTGAGGCGGGCCGGGCGCTGTCAACGCTTTCTGTTGTCGGTGTCGGTGTCGAGTGGCTGCAGGCTCTGCCAGGCGGTCGACGAGGCTGGGCTCCACGCAGCGCTTGCGTCGGTCGAACCCGCCGTGGCGCCGGATCGAAGCGCCTGCGCCACCGCAGTCTCGAACAGGGCCAGCACAGCGCTGATGACCGTGGCGTCCGGCGCATCGAGTTGCATGCGCAAGTAGGCGCGGCCGCGCAGCGTCATCAACACGAACGGCGGCTCATCGAGCAGAAAGCCACTGGCCGCGCGCTCCAGTGTGTTGGCCAACGGGCCCTCCAGCCAGGCCAGCCCGGCAGCGGGGTCGCTTGCCACGGCGCCGAAGCGGGCGCGCAGCACCTTCAACGGGCTCAGGTTGACCTTCGGGAACATCACAAGCCAGCGCATCTCTTCGGGCGTCTTGATGCCGATTTGCGTTTGCACGTTGTCGGTGAATTCTTCGAAGGTCTGGCGTTCGAGCGCGTCCATCAGGGGGCGCGACAGCAACAGCATTTGCGCGTCACCCGAAAGTTCTAGTTCCATGCGCAAACGCAACTCGTGGCCTGCGATATAGCCGCGCTTCGGCGGCCCCCACTCCATGCGCCAGGGCTTGCCATCGAAGACGCCGTCGATCACGAAACCCTCATCGCCGCGGGCACGCTTGAAGCCGTGACCGCGCCGCTTCGCCCATTCGGACACCTCAGCCAGATCAGGGCCGGGCGGTGGCCTGGCAAAGAAGCGCTTGAACGATTCGAGCATGATGGCGTTCAATCCACTAGAGTGGCCGTCCCA
>CANJKD010000164.1 GCA_947474415.1 Burkholderiales bacterium
GCCGCATGGCGACCTGATCCAGGAAGGCAACATCGGCCTGATGAAGGCGGTGAAGCGCTTCGACCCCGATCAGGGCGTGCGACTGGTCAGCTACGCGATGCACTGGATCAAGGCCGAGATCCACGAGTACATCCTGAAGAACTGGCGTATGGTCAAGGTCGCGACGACCAAGGCGCAGCGAAAGCTGTTCTTCAACCTGCGCTCCATGAAGCAGAGCCTGAAGGACGACGTCGACAACGTCGACACGCACCGCTCGACGCTGACGCAAGGCGAGGTCGACACGCTGGCGCGAACGCTGAACGTGAAGCGCGAAGAGGTGCTGGAGATGGAAACCCGGCTGTCGGGCGGCGACGTGGCCCTGGAACCGCAGACCGACGACAGCGAAGAGAGCTTCGCTCCGATCGCTTACCTGGCCGACGAAGCGAGCGAACCGACGCGGGTGCTGGAAGCACGCAAGCGCGACTGGCTCGCCAGCGACGGCATCGCACTGGCGTTGGCCACGCTTGACGAACGCAGCAAGCGCATCGTCGAAGAGCGCTGGCTGAAGGTCAACGACGACAGTTCGGGCGGCATGACGCTGCACGACCTGGCGGGCGAGTACGGCGTGAGCGCCGAGCGCATTCGCCAGATCGAAGTGGCGGCGATGAAGAAGATGCGCAAGGCGCTGGCCGAATCGGCGTGAAGCCTGCCAGGGCCAAGCACCATTGAAAACGGCCCGAGAGGCCGTTTTTTGAGTCGGCAACTGCGTGAATCAGCCGATGGCCAGCAAGGCCTTGATGTCGGCAGTCAGCGCCTCGGCCCCGCCGCCGTAGCGCTCGAAGAGGCGCACCTTGCCGCTCGGGTCGAACAGAAAAGACCCGGCCGTGTGATCCATCGTGTAGCTGCCCTCCTGCTTGCCGGGCACCTTCGCGAAGAACACTTTGAACTCCTTGGCCGCCGCCTGCGCCTGTTCCGGTGTGCCACGCAAGGCTACAAAGCTGGGGTCGAAACTGGCCATGTAGGCCTTCAGGATCTCGGGCGTGTCACGCTCTGGGTCGATGCTGACAAAGATGCCCTGCACGCGGTCGCCGTCTTTGCCCAGCGCCTTCTTGACCTGCGCGAGTTCGACCATCGTCGTCGGGCACACATCGGGGCACTGCGTGTAGCCGAAGAACACCACCATCACCTTGCCTTTGAAATCGGCGAGGGTTCGTGGTTGGCCGTTCTGGTCTGGCAAGGCCAGGTTGCGCGCATATTCGGCGCCAGTGATGTCGACGCCGCTGAACTGCGGCTTGGCCGTCGGTATGCTGCCGCGGTCGCACGCCGTGAGTGTGAGCCCCACGGCACAGACTCCCAGCAACGCAGATCGACGGGACATTTTCAACGCCGACTTGGCAGAAGTCTTCAAGGGGAAGTCCACGGCAGCGGGCCCAGGTAGTGATCCAGCAGCAGCGCCGCGAACAGCAGTGACAGGTAGAGGATCGAGTAGCGGAAGGTCTTGCGTGCAAGCTGGTCCGAGTATTCGCGCCAGAGCTTCCATGCGTAGCCGATGAAGACTGCGTTGAGCAGCACGGCCGCCACGAGATAGATCCAGCCGCTCATGCCCGACACGAAGGGCAGCAAGGTGCCAGCGAACAGCACCAGCGTGTAGAGGAAAACTTGCAGCCGGGTGAACTCGGAACCGTGCGTCACCGGCAGCATCGGCAGACCCGACTTGCGATAGTCCTCGACGCGGTACAGCGCCAGAGCCCAGAAGTGCGGCGGCGTCCAGAGGAAGATGATCAGGCACATGATGAGCGCCTCGGAGCCTACCTCGCCGCGTATGGCGGCCCAGCCAAGCACGGGGGGCATCGCCCCGGAGGCGCCGCCAATGACGATGTTCTGTGGCGTCATCGGCTTGAGCACCACGGTGTAGATGACGGCGTAGCCAATGAAAGTGGCCAACGTCAGCCACATCGTCAGCGGGTTCACCGCCACATACAAAAGCACGCTGCCGGCGGCGCAAAGCAAGGCGGAAAACGTGAGGGTCTGGGTGTTCGTCAACTGGCCGCGTGCCGTGGGCCGCCAGGCGGTGCGGACCATGCGCGCGTCAATCCGTTGCTCAACGAGGCAATTGAAGGCTGCCGCCGCCGCAGACACGAGCCAGATGCCGACCGTGGCCGCCAGCGCCAGGCGCCAGTCGGGCAGGCCCGGTACGGCGAGCAGCATGCCGATGACCGCGCAGAACACGATGAGCTGCACGACGCGTGGCTTCGTCAGCGCGTAGAACTGGCGCGCGCGGGAAGGCATCGAGGTGCCGGCAATGGGGGGGTGGGCGACGGTATCGGTCATGGTGTGGGCGAGGACAGCATTTTACGGAGCCGGTCGGGGCCGTCCAGCGGCAAAGCCCCGCGAACGCGCCGGGCGCCCGCCTTGTCGTGCACGGGTGATGAGGATCGTCAGCATCATGACGAGCACCGCCGCACCTGCGGTGTGCGCGACAGCCGCCGCAAGAGGCCAGCCGAGCAGCACATTGGCCAGCCCGCTGGCGAGTTGCCAGACGGCCAACCCGCCGAAGGCGAGCGCCCAGCGCTGCAAGCGGCGCTCACCGCTTGCGTGCAGGCGCCAGGCCATCAGCCCCAGTGCCACAAGTACAACGGCGGCGCCGAGCCGGTGGACAAAATGGATGGCGGTCAGGGCCGCGAACGGCAGGTAGCCGCCGTCCTTGCCCGCGCCCAGCGCACGCTGTAGCGTGAAGCCGGCGTCGAAATCCATCGGTGGCCACCAGTGGCCCTGGCAGGTCGGGAAGTCCTGGCACGCGAGTACCGCGTAGTTCGTGCTGACCCAGCCGCCCAGGGCGATCTGCAGCCCGCACAGCAAGGCCAGCAGCAAGGCGGCCCGGTACAGCCCCGGCGCCAGGCTGATGGGAGCGCGAACGTAGCTGTGGCTCTGGGCGGCCAGCAAGGCGAGCAGCGTCAAGCCACCGAGCAGGTGCGCCGTGACGATCACCGGGTACAGCTTCATCGTGACGGTGAGCGCGCCGAACGCACCTTGCAGGCACACCCACGCCAGCGTGACGGTCGCCCACCATGGCGACACCGCCAGGCTGACCGCGTTGTTCACGCGGTGCTGCTTGCGCGCCTCGATCCGGCTCATCACGGTCAGGGCCAGGATCAGCGCGCCGACGGCAGTCGCGAGGTAACGGTGCGTCATCTCGATCCAGGCCTTGCCTTGCGTGACAGGGCCGCTCGGCAGTGCACTGTGTGCGGCATGAATGTCACTGCGCGCGCCCACCGGGCTGGCGCTGCCGTAGCAACCCGGCCAGTCGGGGCAGCCGAGACCCGAATCAGTGAGGCGGGTGAAGGCGCCAAACAACACGAGGTCGAACGTGAGGAAGAGGGTCAGCACGGTCAGGGCGCGCAAGCGGGCGGCTGGCCTGGCATCGCGATAGCGCAGCCTCAGCCACGCAAGTGGCCCTAGCGCGAGCAGCCCGCCGACCAGCACGATGGCGGCGAGCGGCGCCATGTCGTAGGCGGCAACCGGATTCATCAACGACCCGGCTTGTCCCAGCCAGCGGATGCGCGCAGCAGCTTTTCGATGTCGCGTTTCAGCCGCGCGGGATCGGGGTTGGGGGGCACACGCATCATCCAGTTGCCCAAGGGGTCGACGACATACATGTGCTCAGAAAGCGCATGGCCCTTGGCGGGCTGCAACCATTGCTCCAACGGGTTCGCCTGCGCCTGCAACACCGTCATGTCGGTGTTGGTGCTGACAGCCCGCAGCGCCTGCGGTCGCGGCGCAGTGGCATCCGGAATCAACCAGACTTTTTCGATGCGGTCCTTCTCGCGCCCGAGCGTCTCCCGCAACTGGCGCTGCACCCAGAGCAAGCGTTCGCAGGCCGCGTCGCAGCCCCCGGCTGCAACCACGACCAGCAGCCACTGACCTTTCAACGAAGCGGCACTCACCGCCTTACCGGCCAGATCGACCAACGGCAGGTCGGCAGGCATGGGCCGCATGGGCTCGATAAGTTCGCTGTAGTTCGTGCGGCCTTCCGGTCGAATCACGAAATAGGTGAGGTACGACGCGATGACCGGTGCCGCGCAGACGGCCAGCACAAGCAGCATGTTCAATCTGCCACTCGTGGTGCGCCGGGCCATTTCGGAATTCAGCCTCGGCGCCGGCAGCGAGTGCACAGTCAGGCCCACTGGCGAGCCCGCCTGGAGGCTTTCAGGGCTGGCGCCGGAGCCGGGGGCGGACGAGTTGAAACCAGACATACAGACCTGTCATCAGCGCACACAGCGCGTACCATTGAAATGCATAACCATAGTGCTTTTGAACATCTACCGCAGGCCTCGACCAACGTCGCAACAGGCCATCGCCGCGGGTTGCGGGAGAGTCTCGCTGCTGCACCGAGAGCGGAACGAGCGTCAGCCCGGATTCGACGGCGAAACCCGCCAAGTCAAGATTCTGCCGGATCGCCCCGGAAGCCGGCGAAGCGAACTCGTAGAGCCGCGATGGCGGCGGGGCAATGAGGCCATCCACCTCCACATCGCCATCGGGCGTCGGCACGGCCGGCAGCCGGGTGCGGTCGAGCAGGTCGCGCGGCACCCAGCCGCGCTGCACCAGCACGGCGTCGCTTCGGCCGTCGAGCCGCAGCGGCGTGACGACATAGAAGCCGACTCGCGAGCCCATCTGGCGGTTGTCGAGAAACACGGTCTGGCCGGCCACCCAGCGCCCGCGCAGGCGCACCGGGCGGTAGCGCTGCGGCTCGGCGAGTGCTGCAGCCGTGGCGAGGTCGGCGGTGCCGATCGTAGGCAGGACAGCACGCGCATCGAGTGCCGTTTCCAATGCGATTTTTTGCGCCGCGCGACGCAACTGCCAGGCACCGAGGTTGGCCGTCGCGACAACACCGACCAGCGTGGCGATCAGCACCGCCGCAACGCGGCCGGCGGCATTCAAGGCCATGTACGCGCCTTCGGCGGATAATTAGCCTGCATGAAATTCATCATCGCAATTGCATTCGCCGGCATTCTGGGCGCTCTGGCCATGGCCGGCATCTTCATGCTGCGTGACGGCCGCGATGGCAAGCCGAAAACCGGCAGCATGATGCGCGCGCTGGCGCTGCGAGTGGGCCTTTCGGTGCTGCTGTTTGCGTGCATTCTGATCAGCTACTGGGCCGGCTGGATCCAGCCCACTGGCATCCCGCTCGGCAAGTGAAGTTCGTGTGAGGGTGAAAAAACAAACGCCGCTTGAGCGGCGTTGGTCGTCGGGTCAGGTATCGATCACAACCAGTACACGACGATGTACAGGCCGAGCCACACCACGTCCACGAAATGCCAGTACCAGGCGGCGCCTTCGAAGCCGAAATGCCGCTCGGTCGTGAAGTGACCTTTCATCAACCGGATTGTGATGAACAGCAACATCAGCGTGCCGACGAACACATGGAAGCCGTGGAAGCCGGTCAGCATGAAGAAGGTCGATCCATAGGCCCCCGAATTGAGCTTCAGGTTCAGTTCGGTGTAGGCGTGGTGGTATTCGAACCCCTGAAATCCGAGGAAGGTAACGCCGAGCAAAACGGTGAGCCACATGAAACCGATGCACTGCGCGCGCTTGCCGGCAATCAGCGCGTGGTGGGCAATCGTCAAGGTCACGCCGGAGCTGAGCAGCAGCAGCGTGTTGATGGTCGGGATCGGCCACGGGCCCATGGTCGCGAAAGGCTCGACGATGCTGGCTGGCGACCCGGTGAAGCCGACGCCGGAGCTTGGCCAGACGGCTTTGAAATCGGGCCAGAGTACGGCGTTCTCAAGGCTGCCCAAGTTCGGCAAAGCGTGCATCCGGGTCCAGTAGAGCGCACCGAAGAAGGCGCCGAAGAACATCACTTCGGAGTAGATGAACCAGCTCATGCTCCAGCGGAACGACACATCGATGCGGTCGCTGTACAGGCCGCCTTCGCTTTCGCTGATGGCCAGGCGAAACCACTGCTGGACCACGAAGGCCCACATCAGTATGCCGGCCAGTGCCATGTAGGCGCCCCAGCCGTGGCCATTGATCCACTGCCCCGCGCCGAAGAACAGCAGGAACAGGCCTGCTGCTACCAACACCGGGAAGCGCGAAGGTGCGGGGACAAAGTAATAGGGCTGAGCCCCGTGTTGTATCGCTACCGACATGTTTTCTCCTAGGAATCAAATCTCGAACTCAGCCGTTACGCCGCGTCAACGGCAGCGCCGACATCTCCC
>CANJKD010000165.1 GCA_947474415.1 Burkholderiales bacterium
GCGGTGAGAAGCGCCGTGTGGCGCTGTGCCGCCTGCTGCTGTCGAAACCCGACATGCTGTTGCTCGACGAGCCCACCAACCACCTCGACGCCGAATCGGTCGACTGGCTGGAGCAGTTCCTGCAGCGCTACCCCGGCACGGTGGTGGCGATCACCCATGATCGCTATTTCCTCGACAACGCAGCCGAATGGATCCTTGAGCTCGACCGCGGCCGCGGCATTCCGTACAAGGGCAACTACAGCCTGTGGCTCGAACAGAAGGAACAGCGGCTGGAACTGGAGCAGAAGACCGAAGACGCCCGCACCAAGGCGATGAAGAAAGAGCTGGAATGGGTGCGTGCGAACCCGAAAGGCCGGCAAGCCAAGAGCAAGGCGCGGCTGGCGCGCTTCGAGGAACTGTCGGATGCCGACTACCAGAAGCGCAACGAGACCAACGAGATCTTCATCCCGGTCGGCGAGCGCCTCGGCCATGAGGTGATCGAGTTCGAGAACGTGACCAAGAGCTTCGGCGACCGCGTGTTGATCGACGACCTGAGTTTCAAGGTGCCGGCCGGCGCCATCGTCGGCATCATCGGCCCGAACGGCGCCGGCAAGTCGACGCTGTTCCGCATGATCGCCGGCAAGGAAAAGCCCGACAGAGGCAACGTGAAGATCGGCCCGACGGCAAGAATGGCCTTCGTCGACCAAAGCCGCGATTCGCTGGAATCAGACAAGACCGTGTGGCAAGACGTGTCGGGTGGCCTCGACAACATCGTGGTCGGCAAGTTCGTGATGCCGAGCCGCGCCTACATCGGCAAGTTCAATTTCAAGGGCAATGACCAGCAGAAGCTCGTCGGCCAACTTTCGGGCGGCGAGCGCGGTCGGCTTCACCTGGCGAAAACGCTGGCGCAAGGCGGCAACGTGCTGATGCTCGACGAACCGTCGAACGACCTCGACGTGGAAACGCTGCGCGCGCTCGAAGACGCGCTGCTCGAATTTGCCGGCAGCCTGATGGTGATCAGCCACGACCGCTGGTTCCTCGACCGCATCGCGACCCACATCCTGGCCTGCGAGGGTGACTCGAAATGGGTCTTCTTCGACGGCAACTACCAGGAGTACGAGGCCGACAAGAAGAAGCGTCTGGGCGAAGAGGGCGCGCGCCCACACCGATTGCGCTACAAGGCGCTGAAGTAATTCGCGTCCAGCGGGTGGGGTGATGTGACACGCTGCCGGTAGCGAATGACGCGGGCACGGCAGAATTGTTGAATCGATTGCAGCCGCTTGCCTCCTACAGCTCTCAAAAGGGCGGCACAGGATTTGACCGGTGCCGCCCTTTTTTCATCACTCGCCGACCACCATGAACCCCACCGCTTTCCTTGGCCGGCCCCGGCTCGCGCCTGTGCTGATCGCGGTGCTGGTGGCCGGTTGCGCCACCACGACGACCACGACGACAGCGCCGGCATCGCCAGCGTTATCGAGTGGCAGCGCTGGCAGGCCGGGCGCCGTTGCGGCAGCCGCGCCAGCGTCTGCGGGCACAGCCCCGGGCGCTTCGCCCGTGACCCCGCTGCGGGTAGTGAACGCAGCCGGCCCCAGCGCCTCCGGCGTGCCACCCGGCACGCCGCAGCCGGCCAGCCCGCCGCCCGGCGGCCAGCCGGCGTTCGCCGTGGTCATCAAGGATGCAAAAAAGAGCGAAGGCCTGTTCACGCTCTACCAGAAGGACTAGAAGGTCTGGATCGAGCTGAAGCCCGAAGACTTCAACAAGCCCTTCTTCCTGTCCCCGAAGATTGCCGCCGGCATCGGCGAGGCGTCCGTGCTGGGTGGGCTGATGAGTTCGGCGCGGCTGGTCGAGTTTCGGCGCGTCTACAACCAGGTGCAGATGGTCGAGCGCAACACCGACTACACCGCGCCCGCCGGCACGCCGGAAGGCCGCGCGGTGGCCGCCGCGTTCTCGCCAAGCCTGCTGGCCAGCACGCCGGTGGCGAGCCAGCCGGAGCCGGAGCGGAAGTCGGTGCTGGTGGAGGCGAACGCCCTGTTCGTCAACGACATGCTGGGCATCGGCACGCGCCTGCAGCGCGCCTACCGTCAGGGTTACGGTTTCGATGCCCGTAACTCTGCGATCACCACGCTGCGCGTGAAGCCAGACACCGTGGCGTTGCAGGTGCTGGCGCACTTCGCGACCGCCGCCATCAACGTCGCGCAGCCCGGCACGCCGGCCGGCGCTGTGCCCACGGTGCCGGCCAGCGTGCCCGACGCGCGCAGCCTGTTCGTGACGATGCACTATGCGATTTCGGCCTTGCCCGCAGAGCCCATGCGGCCGCGTCTCGCCGATGCCCGCCTCGGCCACTTCACGTCGACACATTGGGACTTCAGCGACGACCTGGCCCGCACGCCGCTCGTGCGCGACGTGGACCGCTGGCGCCTCGAAAAGAAAGACCCGGCGGCCGCGCTGTCCGAACCCGTGAAGCCGCTGGTGTACTGGCTCGACCGGACCATTCCGCTGAAGTACCGCGACGCGGTGAGCGCCGGCATTCATGAGTGGAACAAGGCCTTCGAACGCATCGGTTTCAAGGACGCGATCCAGGCCAGGGTGCAGCCCGACGATGCTGACTTCGACACGCTCGACAGCGGCGCTTCGGTGCTCTGGATGACCAGTGCGGCGCCGTCCTTCGTCGCCATCGGCCCGCACCACGTCGACCCGCGCAGCGGCGAGATCCTGGCCGCGAACATCGGCATCGAAAGCCTGGCGTTTCGCGCCCAGCGGGCGCAGCGGAGCCAGATCCTGAACGGCAGCGTGGCCGAGTACGCGAAGCTGTTGCAGCCGGGCGGCGCGGTCAGGGGCGAGCCCTTCGACCCGCGCGCCTGCCTTGAATCCGACCAGTCCGCCGAGCAGATGTGTTATGCGCTCGACGTGCTCGAAGCGCGCGGCGATATCGACCCCGATGGCCCGGAGGCACGCCAGTTCGTGCTCGACTATTTGACGCACGTGACGATGCACGAGGTCGGCCACACGCTGGGCTTGCGCCACAACTTCCGCGCCTCGCGCGTTGTGTCGGACGAACAGTTGTCCGACCCGGCCTACACGCGTTCGCAGCCACTGACCGGCTGGGTGATGGACTACACGCCGGCCAACCTTGCGCGGCCGGGCAGCCCGCCGGTGGCGCCGTTCCAGACTCAGCTCGGGCCCTACGATTTCTGGGCCATCGAATACGCCTACAAGCCGATCACCGCAGACCAGGAAAAGGCCGAGACCGGCCGCATCGCGGCGCGCAGCAACGAGCCCGAAATGGCCTTCGGCACCGACGAAGACAACTACCTCGGCATCGACCCCGACGTGCTGCAGTTCGACCTGGGCAGCGACCCGCTGGCCTTCGCGGCCAAGCGCCTGGCCATCGCACGCGACCTGTTCAAGCGCCAGGAGACGCGCCAACTGCCGCCCGACCAAAGCTATGCCGTGCTGCGCCGTTCGCTCGGCTATGCCATCAACGACGCGGCGCGTTCCATCGGCGTGCTGGCGCGCCAGATCGGCGGCGTGCGCACGCTGCGCGACTTCCCTGGCTCTGGCCGCGACCCGTTGCAGCCGGTCGCGGTCGGCGCGCAGCGCGATGCGCTCGACCAGATGTCGAAGGGCTTGTTGGCGGCCGACAGCTTCATCGTGTCACCTGCCTTGCAGCGCCGCCTCGCGCCCGATTTTCAGGAACGCGGCGAAGCGCTCGCACTGGGCGGCGACAACGTCGCCACAGACTTCTCATTGACCCAGCGCGTGCTGAACGTGCAGCGCGCCCTGCTGAACCAGCTGATTATCGACACGGTCGCCGCGCGCATCATCGACAGCCAGGGCAAGGCCAGCCGGTCTGCCGATGCGTTTCAGCTCGCCGAGCTGTACGGCAGGCTGGAGCGCGACATCTGGAGCGAACTGCCCGGCGGTGCCGACATTCCCGCTCCGCGTCGTGAACTGCAGCGCGAGCATTTGAACCGCGTCACCGCCTTGCTGCTGCGCCCCGGCGGCAGCGGCCGGTCCGACGCGCGCAGTTTGGTGCGGGTGCAGTCGCAGGCCTTGCTGGCTCGGCTGAACACCACGCTGCGGCGCGGCTCGCAAGGGGCCGACACGCGTGCCCATCTGCAGGATTGCGCCGCGACGCTGCAGTAGGCGCTAACGGCCAAGGTGATGCGCAACGGCGTGTAGGCCCAAGGCGCGGCCTGGGTACGCGATGCGGGCCTTCGGGCAGCGACGCTGCGGGCGGCGCGCAGCTCACGTCAGCGCAGTTGCTGCGCGGCGGGCGCGGCCGCAAGCACCTGCTGGGCGGCCGGCCGGCCGATGCCGAGCATTGCGCTGGCCACGACCATCGTGGCGGCCATCATCAGGCCAAAGGTGAAGGCGGCGAAGAAGATGCGGTCGATCATGCGGGGCTCCTTGGGGGTTCTTCGGCGCGAACCCGGGTTCGCGTTGAAGTGAACTCTAGGAGTGCCGGTGAACGCTTCAAAGCGTCGTGCGACGGGCGGCCATTTCGCCGGAATGAAGCGCAGTGGCGGCCGACGGGGCCGCCGGTGAATCAGCGCCGGCTGCCGGCTTCGCGCCACAACCAGGCCGCGCCGCGCACGCCTGAAGAATCGCCGTGCAGGCTGCGCACAAGGCGTGTGCGCACCGTGTCCTTCACGCCGCCGCTGAACACGAAGTTTCCCCACCGGCGCGGCACGTTCGTCAGCAGGCGTTCCAGCCCCGACAGCCCGCCGCCGAGCACGATCACGTGCGGGTCGAGCAGGTTGATGACGTGCGCCAGTGCGCGCGCCAGCCGGCCTTCGTAGCGCTGCAGCGTGGCCTCGGCGAGGGCGTCGCCTTGCGCGGCGCGCTGGCCGATCTCAACGGCCGACAGCGCCTGCCCGGTGCGCATCCCATGGTCACGCGCCAGGCCGGGGCCGCTGACCCAGGTCTCGATGCAGCCGCGCTGGCCACAGTAGCAAGACGCTGCATTCGCATCGCCCGCGTCGGCCCAGGGCAGCGGGTTGTGGCCCCATTCGCCGGCCAGGCCGTTCGGGCCGCCGAGCGAGCGGCCATCGACGACCACGCCCGCCCCCACGCCCGTGCCCAGGATCACGGCAAACACCACGCCGGCCCCCGCGCCGGCGCCATCGGTGGCTTCCGACAGGGCGAGGCAGTTCGCATCGTTTGCCAGCCGCACCGGCCGGCCCAGCGCCTGCGCCAGGTCATGCGCCAGCGGCCGACCGTTCAGGCAGGTGGAGTTGGCATTCTTGATGAGCCCGGCGGGCGTCTGCGTGCCCGGTGTGCCGATGCCTACGCTGCAGCCGGCCAGCCCCAACTCGCGTTCGGCACGCGTGACCAGCGCCGCAATGGTGGTCAGTGTGGACGCGTAGTCGCCCGCTGGCGTGGCGACCCGTTCGCGCCACAGGCTGCTGCCTTCCGCGTCGAGCACGATTGCCTCGATCTTGGTACCGCCGAGGTCGACCCCGATGGCGGGTGGGGAGTTGAAGGTCATTGCAGGCCGCACTGATTGGCAAGGCCAACAGGTTAGCAAAGCGCTGCGTGATGACGGCAAAACGCCCGAGGCTATGGTGGGCCTCAGGCGCATGGGCCTGGCGTGGGTCGGGCCGCTCGGGCCCGTGCGCGCGGGATCAATTCGCGCCGGTGACCCTGCTGCCGGTCTTCGGCAACCGGTGGCCGATGATCTCGACGCGTTCCAGCTGGATCACGCGGACCGTCTTGGCGGCCGGGGCGGCGCCACGGTTCGTCGTGTTCGCGGCGAAGGTGAGGGTGGCGGTGGCCAACACGGCGAAGAGGGCGGCGAAGGCTGTGAGGCGGCTGGTCATGGTGGGCTCCTTGCGGTTCGTTGCGGGGTGCGATGAAACGAACTTTAGAAGCGCGAGTCGCTGCAGAAAAGCGGCATGCGATGAATGGCGGCTGCAGGCGGATGAGCCGCACCGGGCGGCGATGAACGCGCCGCGGCGCAGCTGTCAGTAAGCCTGTGTGCGCTCGATCAACCACGCCAGCGCAGCATCATCGACCAATGGCGCGAGCCGGGCGCGCACGGTGGCGTGGTAGGCGTTCAGCCAGTCGATCTCGTCTTGCCGCAGCAGCGAGCGTTCGATGCAGTGCGTGTCGATCGGGCACATCGTGAGTGTCTCGAATTCGAGGAACTCGCCGAACTCGCCAGACACGACAGCGCCACCAGCCGTCACCGAATTGGCGGGCAC
>CANJKD010000166.1 GCA_947474415.1 Burkholderiales bacterium
ATTCATAGGCGACAGGGCGCGAGCCTTCGACCAGCACGCGCTGGCGCAGCAGCGTGCGGCGCACGGCGGGTTGCAGCGCGATCGGGTCGGCACCCGCAGGCCTGACTGCGGCCGCCGCCCCAGCTGCTGCGCTGGCCACGGGCCGCAGCGCCGGGCCCACCACTGCACGCGACTGCAGCCGCTCCTGCGCGTAGCGCAAGGCATTCTGGTGCGCGTTCTCGGCATGCGCCAGGCCTTGCATCGCGACATGCAGGCGAGCCGAATTCATCATCGCGAACATCGCCATCAGGCCGCGGTTCGGCTCGCCGACGAGCCAGCCAGTGGCGCCTTCCAGGCTCATCACGCAAGTGGCGCTGCCCTTGATGCCCATCTTCTTCTCGATGCCGTCACAACGCAGCGCGTTGCGCGTGCCGTCGGGCGTGAACTTCGGGCACAGGAACAGCGAGATGCCCTTGGTGCCGGCGGGTGCGTCCTGCAGGCGTGCGAGCACGAGGTGGACGATGTTGTCGCTCAGGTCGTGCTCGCCGCCCGAGATGAATATCTTGTTGCCGCGCAACCGGTAGCTGCCATCGGCCTGCGCTTCGGCACGCGTCTTCAGCAAGCCGAGGTCGGAGCCGGCCTGCGCTTCGGTCAGGCACATCGTGGCGAGCCATTCGCCGCTGACGACCTTGCCGAGGTAGGCGGCCTTCAACGCCGGTGAGGCGTGCGCATGCAGGCATTCGTAGGCGCCGTGCAGCAGGCCGGGGTACATGGTCCAGGCGTGGTTCGCGCTAGCGAGCATCTCGAACAGCGCGGCATTCAGAACCTGCGGCAGGCCCTGGCCGCCCGCGTCGGGGGCGCAGGCCAGTGCCGGCCAGCCGGCGGCGACGAAGGCGCGATAGGCCGCGCCGAAGCCGGCGGGCGTGCGCACCTCGCCGTCGCTCCAGCGGCAGCCTTCGAGGTCGCCGCCGGCATTCGTCGGTGCGAGCACGTCGCGCGCGAACTTGGCGGCTTCGTCGAGGATCTGCTGTGCGGTTCCGGCATCGAGGTCGGCGAAGGCGGGCAGCTTCGCCCATTGGGCCGGCAGGCCGAGCACGTCTTCGATCACATAGCGCATGTCGCGCAGCGGGGGTTCGTAGTGCCACATGGTCGTCAGCCCTCAGGCCGCGCTCTGGCGCGCCGCACCGAGGTAGGTGTCGATCACGCGCGAGTCGTTGGCGAGGTGTTCGGCCGGGCCTTCGAGTGCGATCTCGCCCATCTCCAGCACATAGCCGTAGTCGGCCACTTCGAGGGCGGCACGCGCGTTCTGTTCGACCAGCAGAATCGTCACGCCGGTGCGGCGCAGGCCCGAGATGGTGGTGAAGATGTCGCGCACCACCAGCGGTGCCAGGCCCAGGCTGGGCTCGTCGAGCATCAGCAGCGTGGGCTTGCTCATCAGCGCGCGGCCGACCGCGAGCATCTGGCGCTCACCGCCCGAAAGCGTGCCCGCCAGTTGCGTGCGCCGCTCCTTCAGGCCCGGGAACAGCGCGTACACCTCTTCGAGCGCAGCCGTGCTGTTCTTCCTGCCCAGCCGCACCTGGCGATACGCACCGAGCAGCAGGTTGTCTTCGACCGGCATCGTGCCGAACAGGGCGCGTGTCTCGGGCACCAGCGCCATGCCTTGCATCACGCGCTCTTCGAGCGTGTCGAGCACGATGGAGTTGCCTTGGTATTCGAGCTGACCGCGCGACGGCAGCACGCCCATCAACGCATTCAGCAGCGTCGACTTGCCGGCCCCGTTCGGGCCGATCACGGTGACGACGCTGCCTTTCGCCGCCTTCAGGTTCAGGCCGTGCAAAACCTCGGCGCGGCCGTAGCCGGCGTGCAGGTCGGTGACGTTCAACAACAGGTCGGAGGTCATGTCGTTGGTGCTCAGGTGGCTTGTCGGAAGATGCATGTCGAGATTCGGGGCGGCAAGGCGGTGGCAGTTCGCAACAAACAAAGACCCGTGCCAGCAGGGTCGCGGGCGGGTGAGTGGCGGCGCGCCTCTGAAGCTGAGCCCGGACGTAAAGCCTGCCCGCGCAGGCTTTTCGCCTGGCGAAGGCCAGCCGCTCTGCGGCTGGCGCTGAGGAGCGCAGCAGACCGAGGTTGCCCCGAAACGCGGGGTCGAGCGCACACTGTCTGAGCCCCTGTATTTTCAGGGGCGAGTTTGTGCGCTCGCCTCGGGCTGCGAGCACCGCAAGGCAGTCGGCGCGAAGCGCAGACCGCTTCAGCGAAGTGCCGACGCTCGCCCACCCGTGGCCCTGCCCGCACCACTGATCGCACGCAAACAAAAGGGCCGCCAAACGACAGCATGCTCAATGCTCCGTGCCGAGATAAGCCGCCCGAACCGCCGGGCTCGCCTGCACCACATCCGGTGTGCCTTCGATCAGCTTGGTGCCGAACTCCATCACCACGATGCGGTCGACCAGGCCCATCACCAGGTCCATGTCGTGCTCGACGAGCAGGATCGACAGGCCTTCGCCGCGCAGTTGGCGCAACACATCGGCCAGGCCCTGCTTCTCTTTCAGGCGCAGGCCGGCGGCCGGCTCATCAAGCAGCAGCAGCGTCGGGTCGGCGCACAGGGCGCGCGCGATTTCCATCAAGCGCTGCGGCCCGAGCGCCAGGTTGCCGGCCAGTTCGTGCATGCGGTCGGCCATGCCGATGCGGCGCAACTGCTTCTCGGCTTCCTTCAGCAGTTGGCGTTCCTCGCCACGGTCGAGCTTCAGCATCGCCGAGGCCACGCCGCGCGAGCCACGCAGGTGCGCGCCGAGCGCCACGTTTTCCAGCACCGTCATGCCGGCGATCATCTTCACGTGCTGGAAGGTGCGCGACACGCCGCGCTTCGCGATCTCGCGCGAGGGCAGGCCGTCGATGCGTTCGCCGCGCAGCGTGACCGAGCCGCGGGTTGCCGGCAGCACGCCGGTCACGAGGTTGAAGGTGGTCGACTTGCCGGCGCCGTTCGGGCCGATCAGGCCGAGGATCTCGCCGGCGCGCACCTGGAAGCTCACGTCGTTCACGGCCACCAGGCCACCGAACTCCTTGCGTGCCTTGTTCACGTCGAGCACCACCTCGCCATGCTTTGGTCTGGCGCGCTCCGGCAGCGCGGGCGCATCACGCCAATCCACCTTGCGCGGCACGCGCGGCAGGCGCGCTTCGATGAAGGCCCAGATGCCGTCACGCGCATATTGCAACACCAGCACCAGCAACACGCCGAACACGATGATCTCGTAGTTGCCGCTGCCGCCCAGCAGCCTGGGCAGCCAGACCTGCAACTGGTCTTCGAGGATCTTCACGACCGCCGCGCCCATCAGCGCGCCCCAGACGTGGCCGACGCCACCGATGACCGCCATGAACAGGTACTCGATGCCCATCTTCAGCCCGAAGGGCGACGGGTTCACGGTGCGCTGGAAGTGCGCGAACAACCAGCCCGACACACTGGCCAGCAAGGCCGCGAGCACGAAGGCGGTGACCTTGGTCCGGAAGGTGTTCACACCCATCGCCTCGGCCATCGTCGAGCCGCCCTTCACGGCGCGCAAGGCGCGGCCGGTGCGCGAGTCGAGCAGGTTGGTGGCGGCGATGGAGGCCAGCACCACCAGCAGCCACAACAGGTAGAAGAAGCTGCGGCCGGTGTTCAGTTCAATGCCGAAGAAGCGCAGCGCCGGCACGCCGAGCAGGCCGTCGTACTTGCCCAGTGCGTCGATGTTGCCGAGCAGGTAGAACAGGCTCAAACCCCAGGCGATGGTGGCCAGCGGCAGGTAATGGCCCGACATGCGCAGCGTGATCCAGCCGAGGATCAGCGCGGCGACGCCGGTGAACACCAGGCCGATCCAGACTGTGAGCCAGGGCGACATGCCGTGCGTCAGCGTGAGGTAGGCTGCGGTGTACGCGCCCAGCCCGACGAACGCGGCCTGCCCGAACGAGGTGAGCCCGGCCACACCGGTGAGCAGCACCAGGCCGATCACGACCAGCGTGTACAGGCCGATGTAGTTGGCCTGCGTGATCCAGAACTCGGGGACCGGGAGTTGCGGCAGGACGGCGAGCAGTGCCACGAAGGCGATCAGGAAGTACTTTCTCATCGGGTCACTCCTCGTCGTCCTGCGGGCCGTGCTGGAACGAACGCCAGAGCAGCACCGGGATGATCACGGTGAACACGATCACCTCCTTGAAGGCACTTGCATAGAACGAGCCGAAGCTCTCCAGCAAGCCGACGAACAGTGCGCCGAGCGCTGCGGCCGGGTAGCTCGCCAGGCCACCGAAGATCGCGGCGACGAAGCCTTTCAGGCCGATCAGGAAACCCGAGTCGTAGAACAGCGTCGTCGTCGGCCCGATCAGCAGGCCCGACAGCGCACCCATGAACGCGGCCAGACCGAAGCTCAGCTTGCCCGCGCCCGAAGTGGAAATACCCATCAGCCGCGCGCCGAGCCGGTTCACTGCGGTGGCGCGCAAGGCCTTGCCGCGCAGCGTGCGTTCGAAGAACAGGAACAACACCAGGATCAGCGCGATCGACACCATGAAGATGATCACCGCCTGGCCCGACAGCGTGAGCGCGCCGGCGCTGAAGCGCGCGTCCCAGAAGCTCGGGTTGCGGTAGCCCTCGGCGCCGAAGAACAGCAGGCCCAGGCCGGTGAGCGCGAAGTGCACGCCGACCGACACGATCAGCAGCACCAGCACGGTGGCGTCGGCCAGCTTCTCGTAGGCGAGGCGGTACACCAGCGGGCCGAGCGGCGTGACGATGGCGAGCGTGAGCAGGCTTTGCAGCAGCAGCGGCAGCTTCAGCGGCGCGGCCCACCAGGTGATGGCGACGACCGCTGCCGGCACGATCAGCGACCGGCCCGCCGTGCCCAAAGCCCGGCCAGCCGGCACGCCGCGTTTCAAGGCCGCGATCACATCGAGCACGGCAGCCATCAGCGCCAGCACCGCCAGCAACCACACGGTGCCCGGCACCTTGCCCATCTGCAGCAGCGCGAGCGTGAGTGCGCCATAGGCGACGAACTCGCCCTGCGGGATGAAGATGACCCGCGTGACCGCGAACACCAGCACGGTGGCCAGTGCGAGCAGCGCGTAGATGGCGCCGTTGGTGGCACCGTCCAGCATCAGGATGCTGGCGATCGAGAAGTCCATGGGGGCCACCGGGCTGTTGAATGGCCAGCGGGTGGGCTGGCCGGATGGTCATTGTGCCCGGCTGCCGCGAGGCTGGCCACAGGCATCAAGCTTTAGTAATCAAGCAATCAGTGCGGCACCACTTGCCAGTCGCTGTTCACGATCTTCAGCAGCACGCCGGTCTCGGGCGTGTAGCCGAAGTGGTCGGTCGCGGTGTAGTTCAACACACCCTGTGAAACCGGCGTGTGGCCCATTGTCTCAAGCGCTTCCTTCAAACCGGCGCGGAATTCCTTCGTGCCCGGCTTGCCCTTCTTCAGCGCCAGCGGAATCGCTTTCTCCAGCACGATGACGACATCGAAGGCATGCGCGCCGAACTGGTTCGCATTGCCCTTGCCGTACGCCTTCTCATACTCGGTCACGTACTTCACGCCGATCACCTTGCTGGCATTGCTGTCGGGCAGCAGCGGGGCGACGACGGCCGGGCCGGACGAGACGAACGAGCCCTCGACGTCGGCGCCACCGATGCGCATCAGGTCGCGGCTGGCCGCGCCGTGGGTCTGGTAGATCTTGCCCTTGGCGTAGCCGCGCTCGACCAGGCCCTTGTGCGGCATCGCCGCACCGCTGCCCGAGGCCACGACCAGGATGGCATCGGGGTTCGCCGACACGAGCTTCAGCGCCTGCCCGGTCACGCTGGTGTCGGCCCTTGCGAAGCGCTCGGTCGCGACCATTTTGATGCCGGCCTTCTCGGCCAAAGGCACGATGTCCTTCAGCCAAGCCTCACCGTAGGCGTCGGCGTAGCCTAGGAAGCCGAAGGTCTTCACGCCGGTCTTTTTCCAGTGCTCGACGATCGGGATCGCCATCACCGCGGTCGACTGCGGCATGCGGAACGACCACGCGCCCTTGCCTTCCGGCAGGACCACCGGTGACAGCATCAGCTGCACCGTCTGGCCCTCGGTGGCGACGTCGGACATCGCGGCGGCCACCGGCGTGGCGACCGAGCCGACGATCACGTCGACCTTGTCCTCGGTGATGAAGCGGCGCG
>CANJKD010000167.1 GCA_947474415.1 Burkholderiales bacterium
GAGACAGATGCCCTTGTGCTTGTCGGTGTAGTGGCTCCATTGAACCGGGTTGTGCCAGTCCTTGCTGAAGCACAGCATGCCAGCAACCCCACCCATGTGCTCTTTCCACGCGTTCATCGACCATCGGAAGTTCTTATCTGACAGGTCCATGCACAGCAGTTCGTACGGGTCGTTCAGGTCAGGAATCGTTGCGATCGTCAGCCTGCGACGATCGATGTTGTCGAGGCCGTAGTGAGCTGTGGTGAAGTGATACAGGCGCATGAGCGAACACTTTACCGCTTGCCGATCACTCCCCACCTGCCGCAACCACATCGCTCATTCGTTGGGCTCGTCGCCCTCTCGGGTGACCGGAATGACGCTTCAAGCGTGACTCAAGTCTGCGGCAGTGACTTACCGCAATCGCTGCACTACGGTCGTTCAGACCAGGGACGCCAAGCAGATCGTCGAGCACGGTCGCCAACAAAGCGATCAGATTGGCCTCCCCTGGCGCCCTGCCCTCGTCGCCCGCCTCACTCAAACGTGAACGCGTTCTCTCGCACTTGATTGCCCGCCGAATGGCCGGGCGAGCCTGCTCGCTGCGCGGGTCTCGAACGTCATGCATCCACCGCGTTTTCTCGCTCGCCGCGCCTTCATGGGCGGCGCTGTCTCAGACCTGTGGGCAGGCCACCGCCTCACGCGACGTCAGCAGCCGCGCCATCAAGTCGCCTACGCTGACGATCCGGTCACCGAACGGCAACTCCCCGACGCCCCGAAAGAACAGCCCCTTCTTCACATCGCCCCGCAAGGCCGCAGCCAACTGCGTGTCGATGCAGAACTGGCCCCAGCCGGGCAGGCCGTCGCGCAGGCCGCATTGGGCCAGGCAGTCGAAAGCCAGCGTGCAGCGCGGCTTCACGTGCACCACGCTTTGCAGCTTGGGTTCGGCCTTCAGGTAGTTCTTCAGCCACGTCGTGGCCACCGCGCGCGCCGGCAGGCCGGCAACGCTGGTGAACTCGACCATGTCTTCGTCGCGCGCCTGCGCCAGCACGCGCTTGAACTCGTCGTGCGCGTCGCCCTCGATGGTCACGGCGAACGGCGTGCCCATCTGCACCCCGGCGGCGCCGAGCGCCTGCACGCGGGCGATGTCTTCGAGGCTGCGGATGCCGCCGGCGGCGATCAACGGCACCTGGCCTTCAATGCCCGCGTTGCGCAGGAATTCGAGCGCCTGCGGAATGACGTTCTCGAAGTCGAAGCGCGGGTCGTTCAGGTCGGCGATCTTGGCTGCGCCGAGGTGGCCGCCGGCCAGGCGCGGGTGCTCGATGACGATGGCATCGGGCAGGCGCTTCTTGCGTTCCCATTTGCGCACCAGCAACTGCACGCCGCGCGCATCGGACAAGATCGGCACGAGCAGCGCCTTCAGGTGATCCTTGGCGAGCTCGGGCAGGTCGAGCGGCAGGCCGGCACCGACCACCACGGCATCGATGCCGCACTCGAGCGCACGCGTCACCGACGGGCCGTATTCGCTCACCGCGCGCATCACGTTGATGGCGAGCAGGCCATGACCACCGGCCAGCTCGCGCGCGGCGCGAATCTCGCGCTCCAGCGCTTCGAGGTTGGCCTCGTTGATGGCCTCCTTGGCGGCCTGGGCGGCGGCCGCGCCGGGTGGCAAATGATGCGTGCGCTCCATCAGGTCGGGGTGCAGGCGGCGCAGGTCGACCGACGAGATCGTGCCCATGCCGCCGAGCGACGCCACCGTGCCGGCCAAGCGGTGCGCAGACACACCCACGCCCATGCCACCCTGCACGATCGGCAGCAATGTGCTGCCGCCCAGCTGCATCGGTGCGAGCTGGCCGGCGCGCAGCAAGGCCATCAACTCGGCGGCGAGGTCGGACGGGGCTGTGGCGAGGGTCGGATCGGTCATGGAGTCGCGGCAACACGCAGGCAAGCCGCGTGGATTGCAACCCGCGCACAGTAGCGTCGCGCGAGGCGCAGGGCTTTGATGGGTGTCAAGCTGCGGCCTGACTTCGTTCAATGCATCACGTCATCCGGGTGCGGCGGCATCCAGCGTTGCAGGTAGGCGCTGGTCGAGCCGGCGTTTGCCTTGGCGCGCGCCAGCTCGGCACGCGCGACAGTGCGCAGGTGCACTTCGTCCGGCCCGTCGAGAAAGCGCATCGCGCGGCCCCAGCTCCAGAGTTGCGCGAGCGGCGTGTCGGGCGTCAACCCCATCGCGCCGAAGACCTGCATCGCGCGGTCGAGCACGCGCGTCTGCAACTGCGCGGCGACGAGCTTGATGGCGGCCACATCGACACGCGCCGCAGCGTTGCCCTGCGTGTCCATCTTCCACGCGGCGTGCAGCACGAGCAGGCGCGCCTGGTCGATCTCGACGCGGCTGTGGGCGATCCAGTCCTGCACATTGGCGAAGTCGCCCATCGCGTGGCCGAAGGCACGCCGCTCCAGCGCGCGTGCGCTCATCAGCTCCAGCGCGAGTTCGCACTGGCCGATGCTGCGCATGCAGTGGTGCACGCGGCCCGGGCCGAGCCGCGCCTGCGCCAGCGCGAAGCCGGCACCTTCATCGCCGAGGCGGTTCGCGGCTGGCACGCGCACGTCGCGGAACAGCAGTTCGCAATGGCCGTCGATGGCCTGCTGCTGCATCACCGGCACGTTGCGCACGATGCTCAGGCCCGGCGTGTCCATCGGCACCAGCAGCAGCGTGTGCTTGCCGTGCGCCGATGTGCCCGAATCGCTCGAATCGTCATCGCCACTGCGGCCCATCACCACGGCGAGGCGGCAGTTCGGGTGCAGCGCGCCGGTGATGAACCACTTGCGGCCGTTGACGATGTAGTCGTCGCCATCACGGTGAATCAAGGTCGCGATGTTGGTCGGGTCGGACGAGGCTACGTCGGGCTCGCTCATCGCGAAGCACGAGCGCATCTCGCCAATGAGCAGCGGGGTCAGCCAGCGCCCGGCCTGGTCGGGCGTGGCGAAGCGGTGCAGCAACTCGATGTTGCCGGTGTCGGGCGCGTTGCAGTTGAACACTTCCGAGGCCCAGGCCACGCGGCCCATGACCTCGGCGAGCGGCGCGTATTCGAGGTTGGTCAGGCGCGTCCCAGGCTCGTTGCTGCGCAGCCCCGGCAGGAACAGGTTCCACAGGCCGAGCGCCCTGGCCTGCTGCTTCAGCGGCTCGATCACGTCGAGCGGGTAGACGCCGGCCGCCGCATAGCGCAGCCACTGCGCGTTCGCGGGCAGCACCAGGTCATCGAGAAAGCGCCGCAGCTGGGCTTGCAAGCCGGTGACGCGCGGTGAGTGGGCGAAGTCCATGGGCAGATCGGGTGTCGTGCAGTGATCTGGTTCGCGAGGCGCGGAACGCAAATCCTGCGCTCCGCCGTGAATTCGCGCCTTGATCGCCGACAAGCTTCGGCAGCGCGCCGGCTACTGCACCAGCGGCGTGTCGGCGGCGTCCAGTTCCACGCCCTCGACAACGGCGGCGCCCGCCAGCACTTGCAGGCACTGGCGCAGCGCCGTGACATAGGTCTGTTGGCGCAACGCCATCGCGACCGCGCAGCGCACCGCATCAAAGGGCTGGGCCACGCCACCCTCGCGTTCCAGCACCTCCACCACATGCAGGCCGAAGCGGCTGTGCACCAGACGCGGCAGCACGCCGACTTCGACATGGCCGAACAGCTCGCGCGCGAACTCGGGCGAGCAGTCGGCGGGCATGAGCCAGCCGAGGTCACCCTCAGCCTCTCCGCTCGGGCAGTTCGACAGCTCGCGCGCCGCGCGGCCGAATGGGTCGGTGGCGCTGCCGCTGGCTTGGCCGTCGTGGCAGCGCACGTCGAGCAGGCAGGTTTCGGCACGGTTGCGCAGGGCCACCACGTCCATGCCCGGCGTCACGGCGAACAACACATGGCGCACGCGCACGCGCTCGCCGGTGCGGTAGCGGGCCGGGTGCGCTGCATGGTGGCGCTGGCAGGCCTCAATGGACGGGTCGGGCAACTGCAGCTTGCGTTCCAGCCATGCATCGATGGCCTCGGAGGCGGCTTCGCTGAGCACGCCGTCGCCAGGGTTCACGTCGGCCGCGTCGAGCAGGCCGCCACCGATGGCGGCCTGGCGCAGCAGCTCGGAACAGGCGCGCTGGCGCATTTCTTCGGCAGACAACACTTCCGCCCCGCAGTTCAGTGCGACGCCGTTGATGCGTGCCACGGTGGCGGCCGTGACCTCCGGTGCGGCCTGCGCCGCCGCGCTGAAATCGACAGTTTCGACAAGCATGTAGGTTGCTCCGTGAGGCTCTGAATGAGGACGTCAGACGCTGGCGCCAGGCTGGCGCGGCTCGTTGTGGCCGGCCGGCACGTTCAGGCGCCGGCTGCGCACGACCTGATGCGGGCGGAACAGGAAGCCGATGGTCGCGAAGCCGCTCCACACATGCACCAGCCGGCTGAACGGAAACAGCAGGAAGATCGTCATGCCGAACACGATGTGGAACAGGTAAGGCCAGGGCAGCATGCTCAGCGCGGTGGCATCCACCGGCCGCAGCGTGACGATGCGTTGCGCCCAGTCAGCCAGGATCAGCATCACGCTGCCATCGGCATGGTGGAACGAGATCGGCAGCGTGATCAGGCCGACGACCAACTGCACCCACAGGATCACCAGCACGGCGATGTCGGTGCGGTGGCTGGTCAGGCGGATGCGTGGGTCGAAGATGCGCCGGTGCAGCAGCAGCGTCAGGCCGACGAAGCAGAACGTGCCGGCGAGGCCGCCCGCCACCACGGCCATCATCTGCTTAGTCGCCGCGCTCATGAACACGCCGTACACGCTGTGCGGCGTGAACAGCCCGACCATGTGGCCGAAAAACAGGAACAGGATGCCGAAGTGGAACAGGTTGCTGCCCCAGCGCAGGCTGCCGGTGCGCAGCAGTTGCGACGAATCGCTCTTCCATGAGTACTGGTTCTGGTCGAAGCGGATCAGGCTGCCCATCACGAACACCGTGAAGCAGACATACGGGTAGACCTGGAACAGAAAGCCGAAGACGCCGTTCATGACGATGCTCCTTGGGGTGCCGATGGCGATGCCGCTTGGCTCTTGCGCACGATGTGCACCGGTTGCGGCTGGCCCGGCCTGGCCTGTCCCTTCGATGAACAGCCGTCGAACACCACCGGTTCGGCCCAGCTCTCGTCGATCGGCTCTTCCACTGCCGGCTTGACCGGCTGCGCCTTCTCGCCAGCCAGCTCGATCAACGCGCCCAGCACGCTGGCATAGGCGCTGCTACGGTGCTGCAACGCGGCGAAGATGGCGTTGAAGATGTGCGCCATCTCGCCGAGGAAGGCTTTGGCCTCGCGCACCGGCTGCGTGGAGACGAACTCCAGCACCGCCGGCAGGTAGTCGGGCAGCTCGCCCTCGGTCAGGATCAGGCCGGCTTTCTCGTAGGTCTGGCCCAGGTCGATCATCGCCGGGCCTCGCTCGCGCGAGTCGCCATGCACATGCTCGAACAGGTGCAGGGACGTGCCTCGGCCGCGGTCGAACAGCTCGACATAGTCGGACTCGGCTTCGAGCGGATCGGCGCGCCGCAGCGCGTCGATCAGCGCGTCGAGTTCGTCGAGGCGCGAGGCCGACAACGCGCGCTCCGCGTGCAGCAACTCGCGCATCTCCGGCAGGTGGTTGCGCATCTGCGCATCTGGGTAGCCCAGCAGCGCCGCGAGCACGCGCAAGCTCTTCGTCATCGGACGGATGGTGTTCAACGAAAACATGCTCAGACCTCCGCCTTGATGGGAATCGTGCGCTTCTTGTCGCTGCCGAACAGGCTCACTTCGCTCGTGCCTTCCGAACAGCCGTTGCCGAAGCTGAAGCCGCAGCCGCCGCGCACGTTGAAGGTGTTCTCGGCGTATTCGCGGTGCGTGGTCGGGATCACGAAACGGTCTTCGTAGTTGGCGATGGCCATCACCTGGTACATCTCTTCGACCTCCGCCTGGCTGATGCCGACCTGCTTCAGCACCGCCGTGTTGATGCGGCCGTCGACATGCTTCTCACGCTGGTAGGCGCGCATCGCCAGCATGCGTTCGAGCGAGCGCACCACCGGCATCGTGTCGCCGGCGGTCAGCAGGTTGGCCAAGTACTTGACCGGAATGCGCAGCTGGTTCACGTCGGGGATCTCGCCGTTGATGCCCACA
>CANJKD010000168.1 GCA_947474415.1 Burkholderiales bacterium
ACCTGGCTGACGCACGAATATCTGCCGGTACAACAAGGACTTGCACGAAGAACCATTCTTTAGATGTAGCAGGAAAGCCGATTGTATATAATGGAAATCCGACGTATGTCAATTATTTTTTCGGCGCCACGATGAATCTGGAAACAAATGCGACCAGTATAGAATGCGCCTCTCTCTTCTGGGCCGACAGGAATAATTTTCACCCAATCTATGCCGCTGCCATTGCTAAAAATATTCAGGTTTGGCCAGTTCGCGAACTCCTGACTTCGGAATCTCCGCCCAAGGCAAGCACGACTGCACCGGGTGCACCGGGTGGTGTTAATAAGTACTACTATACAAATTAAGATTGCCTTGGCTTCTGATCGTTGATCAAGATCAGGTGGGTCTTTTCGTCGAACGCCACATTGTGTTCATCGAGCAGGCGCAAGTTCCTGTCGTCCCGGATACGCTTGATGTGGGCTGCAATGCCGTCCACGTCGACCGTGTCGCGCTCGAAGCCGGGCAGGCAGAGCAGCACCACCTTGCCGGTGCCGTGGCCCTTGCCGGTGGCGCACAGCGAGCCGTAAAGTTGGGCTCAGACGCGCGTGGTGGCGCCGAGCTGGCCTTCGTGCTGAAGCCGCAGCGTGAACAGCCGCGCGGCCCGCATCGGCCCGACGGTGTGGGAACTGCTCGGACCGATGCCGATCTTGAACAGGTCGAAGACGCAGACGGCCATGGGTCGATGTTGGGCAATGCCCGAGGCTTCAGGTCTCGTAGTCGCTCAGCGGCGGGCACGAGCATGTCAGGTTGCGGTCACCGTAGACGTTGTCGACCCGGCCGACGGGCGACCAGTACTTGTGGCGCCTCAGGGCGGCCACCGGGTAGGCCGCCTCCTCGCGCGAGTAGGCATGCGGCCAGTCGGCCTTGAGCAGTGCTTCGACCGTGTGCGGCGCCTCCTTCAACGGGTTGTTGGAGGCCGGCCAGACACCAGATTCGACCTTCGCGATTTCGGCGCGGATGGCGATCATTGCGTCGCAGAAGCGGTCGAGTTCGCCGAGCGATTCGCTCTCGGTCGGCTCGACCATCAAGGTGCCGGCCACCGGGAAGCTCAGCGTCGGCGCATGAAAGCCATAGTCGACCAGGCGCTTCGCGACGTCTTCGGCGCTGATGCCGTTGACGCCGCCCGTGGCCTCTTTCAGCGGCCGCAGGTCGAGGATGCATTCGTGTGCCACACCGCCGCCGGTGATGCCTTTGATGTTGCCGCTGAAGTGGATGCTGTAATGGTGGGCCAGCCGTGCGGCGATGTAGTTGGCCGACAGAATCGCGGTCTCGGTTGCGGCGGTCAGGCCTTCCGTGCCCATCATGCGCATGTACATCCAGCTGATCGGCAGGACGGCTGCATTGCCCAAGGGTGCAGCCGACACTGCGCCGACTGGCGCGTGGGTGGCAATGCCTGCACCGCCAGTCGTCGCTTCCGAATACGTGCGGTGCGTGGGCAGGTATGGCACCAGATCGGCCACCACGCACACCGGCCCCACGCCTGGGCCACCGCCGCCATGCGGGATGCAGAAGGTCTTGTGCAGGTTCAGGTGGCTCACGTCGCCGCCGAACTCGCCCGGTGCGGCCACGCCGACCAGTGCATTCATGTTCGCGCCGTCCATGTACACGCGCCCGCCATGCTGGTGCACGAGCGCGCAGATCTCCTTCACGCGGGTGTCGAACACGCCGTAGGTGGACGGGTAGGTGATCATCATCGCGGCCAGGTTCGCGCTGTGCTGTTCGCACTTCTCAGCCAGGTCAATGAGGTCGACATTGCCTTCGGCATCGCACTTCGTCACCACCACCTGCAGGCCGGCCATTTGCGCACTGGCCGGGTTCGTGCCATGCGCCGATTCGGGGATCAGGCAGACCGTGCGCTGCGACTCGCCACGCGCGACGTGGAAAGCGCGGATCACGAGCAGGCCGGCGTATTCGCCCTGCGAGCCAGCATTGGGCTGCAGGCTCACGCCGCTGTAGCCGGTGGCCTGGCACAACCACGCTTCGAGTTGGCGACGCAACTGGTCGTAGCCGGCGAGTTGCTCTTGTGGCGCGAACGGGTGGATGTTCGCGAACTCGGGCCAGGTGATCGGAATCATCTCGCTGGTTGCGTTCAGCTTCATCGTGCACGAGCCGAGCGGGATCATCGTGCGGTCGAGCGCCAGGTCTTTGTCGGACAGGCTGCGGATGTAGCGGAGCATGTCGGTCTCGCTGTGGTGGCGGTTGAAGACCGGGTGCGTCAGGAAGGCGCTGCTGCGAAGTTGCGACACGGGCACCAGCGAGGCCACACCCTTCTCGAACGGTTCGAAGCTCGGTTGCTGCTGCTGGTCGGGGCCGCCGAACAGCTTCCACAGTGCAGCCAGATCGTTGCGCGTGGTGGTCTCGTCGAGCGTGATGCCGATGCGCGTGCTCGACGCACGGCGCAGGTTGAAACCAATGTCGCGCGCGCCTTTCAGCAAGGCTTCGGTGTGGTCACCGGTGTTCACGGTCACGGTGTCGAAACCGCATTCGTTCACCAGCGTGCGGCCCAGGTGCTTCAGCCCACGTGCCAGGATGGCGGTGTAGCTCGTCACCCGGCGCGCGATGCGCTTCAGGCCTTCGGGGCCGTGGTAGACGGCGTACATGCTGGCCACGACAGCAGGCAAGACCTGCGCGGTACAGATGTTCGACGTGGCCCTCTCGCGCCGGATGTGCTGCTCGCGCGTCTGCAGCGCCAGGCGGTAGGCCGGCGCGCCGTGCGCGTCGACGCTGACGCCCACCAGCCGGCCCGGCATCGAGCGCTTGAACTCGTCGCGCGTGGCCAAATACGCCGCGTGCGGGCCGCCATTGCCCATCGGCATGCCGAAGCGCTGGGTGTTGCCGACAGCGATGTCGGCGCCCATTTCACCCGGCGGCACGAGCAGCGTCAGCGCGAGCAAGTCGGCGGCGACGATAACGAGTGCGCCCCTGGCGTGCGCGGCATCGACGACCGGATTCAGGTCGCGTACCACACCGTTCACGCCGGGGTACTGCAACAGCACCGCGAAGGCGTCGGCGGCACCCGCTGCATCGGCCGGGCCGGTGGCCACGCTGACGCCCAGCGGCCGGGCGCGGGTCTGCACCACTTCGAGGGTCTGTGGCAAAACGTCGTCGGCGACGAAGAAAGTGGTCGATTTGCTCTTGCCAACGCGCAACGCCAGTGTCATGGCCTCGGCCGCTGCGGTGGCCTCGTCGAGCATCGACGAACCCGCGATCGCCATGCCGGTCAGCTCGCAGACCAGGGTCTGGAAGTTGATCAGCGCTTCCATGCGGCCTTGCGAAATCTCAGCCTGGTAGGGCGTGTACGCGGTGTACCAGGCCGGGTTCTCAAGCACGTTCCGCAAGATGACACCGGGCGTGTGCGTGCCGTGATAGCCCTGGCCGATGAAGCTCTTCATGACCCGGTTCTTGGCCGAGATGGCCTTCAGTTCGGCCAGTGCCTGGGCTTCCGTGGCAGGCTCGGGCAAGTGCATCGGTGCGCCGCGCGCAATCGACCGCGGCACGATGGCTTCGATCAGCGCGCGTCTCGATACGGCACCGATCACCGAGAGCATGTGCGCCTCGTCGGCGGGCGCGATGCCGATGTGGCGGGCGATGAACTCGGCGGCGTTCTCAAGCTCGCACAGCGGCTTGTGTGCAGACATCAGCATGGTGGGTCCGGTGGTTCAGCTGTTCTTCACGAGCACGTCGTAGGCGGGGGCGTCCATCAGCTGTTCGAACTCGGTCATGTCGGTCAGATGAACCTTGAAGAACCAGCCGTTGCCCAGCGGGTCGGTGTTGGCCAGCGAGGGGTCAGCGCGCAAGACCTCGTTCACTTCGACGACCTCTCCGGTGACCGGCATGAACAGGTCAGCCGCAGCCTTCACCGACTCGACGACGCCGGCCACCTCGCCCTTTTTGAAGGTGCTGCCGACGGCAGGCAGGTCGACGAAGACCACGTCGCCCAGCGCGTCTTGGGCGTGGTGGGTGATGCCGACAGTGGCGGCCTCGTGGTCTTCGATGTTGATCCACTCGTGGTCGTGGGTGTACATGGTTGTCATGGGGGGTCCTGGGGTTCGTGAGGGTGGGGCGTTACGAGGAAATGGACTGTGGCCTAACCACGGAAATAGCGGTGTGGTGCGAACGGCATCGGGCTGACGCGCATCGGATGGCGCTTGCCGCGCACCTCGGCATACACCTCGTGGTGCGGCAAAGCGTGGTTAGCGGCGAGGTAGGCCATCGCGATGGGCTCGTTCACGGTGGGCGACAGCGTGCCGCTCGTGACCTGGCCGAGCTTGCGGCCTTGCGCATCGACGATGACCGCGCCTTCGCGCACCGGCACGCGTTCCAGACCCCGCAGGCCGACGCGCTTGGTGCGCGGGCCGCTGGCGAGTTGGCCGTCGATGGCTGCCGCGCCGGGGTAACCGCCATGCCTCGCACCGCCCGCACGGCGCACCTTCTGGATCGCCCAGTTCAGGCCGGCCTCGACCGGCGTGGTGGTCTCGTTGATGTCGTGGCCATAGAGGCACAGGCCGGCCTCGAGCCGCAAGGTGTCGCGCGCGCCGAGGCCCGCAGGCATCACCTCGGGCAAGGCAAGCAGGGCACGCGCCAGCGCTTCGGCCTGGTCGGCGGGCACCGAGATCTCGAAGCCGTCTTCGCCGGTGTAGCCGGAGCGGGTCAGGTAGCAGTCGGCACCGGCGAAAGGGGCGCTCATGCCGGTCATGAAGGCGAGGGTGGCGACTGCCGGGTTCAGCCGCGCGAGGGCTTGAACCGCCTTCGGCCCCTGCAGCGCCAGCAGTGCGCGCTCGGGCAGCGGTTGCACGGTGCAGCGGTGGCCGATGTTCGTGATCAGGTGCCGGGTGTCGGCGTCTTTGCAGCCGGCGTTGACGATCAGGAACAGCTCATCGATGTCGTCAAAGCGGCGGCGCGTGATCATCAGGTCGTCGAGGATGCCACCGCTGCTGTTCGTGAAGAAGGCGTAGCGTTGCTTGCTGGGGGCGAGATCGATCACGTCCATCGGCACCAGGGTTTCGAGTGCCTTCGCAGCGTCGTCACCCACTAGCCGCAACTGGCCCATGTGCGACACGTCGAACAGCGCGGCCGACCCGCGGCAATGGCGGTGTTCTTTCAAGATGCCGGCCGTGTATGAGACCGGCATGTCGTAGCCGGCGAAGGCCACCATCTTGGCACCGAGTTCGAGGTGCAGCGAATAGAGCGGGGTCTTTGCAAGGGCAGTGGACATGACAGGTCTCCGAGGGCAATTCTTTCGAACCGACGCGACATGATCGCACCGGCTTGCCCTCTCTGTCCGGTCTACCTGAGAGATTGCCGGGGCGCCTTACTGCGCCTTCCGCTTGCCCCTTCGGTGGACCCGCTCGGGGCGGGCCTCTCTCCAGCGAGGAACGCTTCTCATGAAGCGCTTGCCAGTCCTTGGTGCCTGAGCGTTCGACCGGTGGGTCTGCGCCGTCGGCGGCATCGCGGGGCAACGTGGGTCGACCCGTTCCACTCTCTCCTGACGGGAGAAAGTGTAGCAGCCACGCCGATAATCCCGGCCCATGACCGAAGCAATCAACGAAGGAAAGAGTGGCGCAACGCGCGGAGTGTTGGGTGAACAGAATCCGGGTGCGGTGGCGGCAACGAAGGTCGAGGCGCCGGAGCCCGAATGGTTGAAGGTGGAGTCTCTCGACCTTGAGGCGCAAGGCGTGGCGCACAATCTGGAAGGCAAGGTGGTGTTCATCGAAGACGCACTGCCTGGCGAGGAAGTGCAGGTGCGTGTGGGCCGCCGCAAGAACAACTGGGAGCAGGCGACGATGACCGTGATGCGCAGCGAAAGCTCGCAGCGCGTGCGGCCGAAATGCCCGCACTTCGGCACTTGTGGTGGCTGCAAGATGCAGCACCTGCACGTTGGCGCGCAGGTCGCCACGAAACAGAGGGCGCTGGAGGACGCCCTGTGGCACCTCGGCAAGGTCAAGCCTGGGCAGATGCTGCGGCCGATCGAGGGCCCGGCGTGGGGCTATCGCTACCGGGCACGGCTGTCGGTGCGCTTCGTGGCGAAGAAGGGCAAAGTGCTGGTCGGCTTTCACGAACGCAAGTCGAGCTTCGTGGCCGACATGGACAGCT
>CANJKD010000169.1 GCA_947474415.1 Burkholderiales bacterium
CATGCCGGTGATCACTGATGCGAATCAACAACTCCGGGAGCCTCCACACCTTCATCAATGACTGCTGAAGGTCCGATAGCTCGATGTTCAGCAAGTCCAACTGAACAGTGCTGGATCGGAGAGAGGCATCATTGCGTTGGGTCCGCTGAATATCCAACGCAAGCTTTGGCGCATGGCACCACAACAGCATGTCAGCAAAGTCGTGCAGCAGTGCAGCCGTATGAACCATCGCAGCGTCGGAATCCATCCGGTGGACCGCGAACGCCAGCGCGAACGTGGCACCTCGATGCGCACGACGCATCGTCTCATTCAGGCCCGAAAGCGCCTCCGGATCGTCGGCGAGTTGAGCCTCAACCGTAGGCTGTGGGCCGAAAGCGTTGAAAAATGGCGAAATGCCCATCATGACCAGCGCAGCAATGACGGTCTCGGTATCGGTGGTCATGCGGCTGTTTCGATTTGCCGCCGCATGCGCGAGTACCTTCAGCGTCATCAACGGATCGTCGCTGATCATTTCTCCCAGACTGTTGGCATCTGCGAGATCTTCGTTTACGCGGAATTCTTCCAGCGCATCACGGGTGCTGCTCAACACCGGAATCGTCACCGTCCGGAAGTGCATCGTCCACGCGTCGAGGTCACGCAACGGGCTAGCAAGGTGCGGAGATATTGACGGGGTGGATGCGTTCACGGGAATTTCAGTTACTGGCGACGTTCCGGAGTATCGGCTGCCGGAGCCCAAACTTGAGCTTTCGCCGCCGGGCCGCCGGGCCGCCGGCGGCTCGGTCAACCTCCCGCGTCTAGAAGTGCCCGCCTTTCGCAGGACAGGCCGTGGCTCAGGCACGCCCCTGCTTCTGCCGGGCGAGTCCCAGTGAGCACCACCGACAGAGCAACTGCACCGCGATGCGCCCGCCAAGTGCGCATGCACCCGTGAGCGCTCCGTGTTGCCGCTGCAGTGAACATATGTGGCTCTGTTGAATTTCAGTAAGCGTTCCGCAAACCACATCCTTGCGCCTCCGACGACGGCGGCGTGTTGAGGGCGGCGGCGCTACGCGGCGAGGGGTTCGGGCGCGGTGACGGGCGCAGAGAGGGCGGCGTCGGCTGCCGGACGCCAGTTGTGCGGCAGCAATTGAGCGAGGTCGCGATGTTTGAGCGCGGGCAGCCGCTCGAAGACATCTTTGAGGCAGGTCCAGGGGTCGTGATCGTTGAGTTTGACCGACTCGATCAAGCTCGGCACGATGCCCGCGCGCTCGCCGGCCTGCTGCGAACCGACGAATAGCCAGTTGCGACGACCGCTGGCGAGTGGACGCACGGAGTTCTCGGCCGCGTTGTCGTCGATAGGCACATTGCGGATCGCGTCAACTCTCTCGCCGTTCAAGCCGCCACCTTGGCTGCCGGCGACGGGGTAACTGCCGGATTTAGGGTCATACGTTCCAGTTCGCGCTCCAGCGAACGCCCGGCCTGCTGCCGCAGCGCGCGCGCTCTGCCTATGGCTGCCGGAACGACGGAATCGGACCTGCGCCACGAGCGGATTGCGTGGCTTCGTGGCATGGACGGTGATCTTCATGGGCTCTCTTCTGAGGGGGCGCGGTACGTCGAAGGAAAAAACGGCCCAGGGCTTTGATGCGGCTCAGGCCGTGCGGTGGATGATGCGTCGTGTCAGACGCTCAACAGGGCAACAAACGGGGCGGCGCAGCAGCACCTGAAACCTCAGACGGCGTTCGCCTCGTCGCCCGCCCACCTGCCATCAGGCGACAAGACAGTGCGGCGATCAACGCGTTCGCGACGCCCGTCAAACGGGGCGGGCGGACCGTGGGATGAGTCGACCGTAACTCGCTGCGGCAACAAATCCTCTCGAACGGCTTGCCCATTTGGTAAATATTCAATCATCTTGCGCAAGGCGTTTGCATAAAATATTTCAAGCCCTTGCCACACCGATTGAACGGTGGTGATCTGCCTCGCTGCCGCAGCAACGCGACCTCAGCGCTTGGGTTTCAGCGGTTTCACTGCGGCTTGCGTCTTGCTCCACAGGTCCCGGCCATCGTCGGGCGGGCCAGCTGGATTCGGAGAGGCGGGCTTGGCGACCATTGCTGGCGTCAGCACCTCGCCCAGCAAGTCCAGCAGCCTCGCGCGGGCCCGTTGCGGGTGGCGGCGGTAGTAGCTCAACACCAGGCCCACGATGAACCGCTCATCATCGTCTTGCGGCACGTTGTGCTGCGCATCGTCGTTCGACGCATTGCCCGGTGACAAGCCAGGCGACGGGGAGACGGCGACGTCGCTCCAGCCGGTTTCGACGTGCGGCAGGTCCATCCAGCCGGCAGGCTTGCGGCACAGTTGCTCGAACTGACGTGCCAGCCGTTCGCCAATCTGCCGCGACCTGCTCTTGATCTGGCTCTAGTAGCTCGGCTGGATCTGCAGGCGTTCCGCGAAGCGGCCTTCAAGGCCTCGCAGCGTGGCTGCATCCGCGTGCTTGACGGTGGCATGAACGAACTCGTCGAACAGCAGCAAGGCGTTGTCGTGGCGGATCTGTGCGAGGTCGCGCGGGCCGGAATTCATACCGCCGATGATAAAGCGTGGTTGAGCTAGTGATGCTGATCGAGTCCGCTGGACGCCGCTGGCTTCGAACGCCTCTTCGCCGCCGCGCCAAGCGTGGAAAATCATCGGCCAGCAACACCTTCAGGACCATTGCATGTCCACGCTCGGAACCCCGCTCTCGCCCCAGGCCACCCGCGTCATGCTCTTGGGCAGCGGCGAGCTTGGCAAGGAGGTGCTGATCGCATTGCAGCGGCTCGGTGTCGAGACCATCGCCGTCGACCGCTACGAGAACGCGCCAGGCCAGCAGGTGGCGCACCACGCCCGCACCATCACGATGAGTGACCCGGCGCAGCTGAAGGCGCTGATCGACGCCGAAGGCTCGACATTAATGCGGCCCATCCTCGTCGTGCCCGAAATCGAAGCCATCGCCACACCCATGCTCGAAGCACTCGAGGCTACCGGCGCCGTGCGCGTGATACCGACCGCTCGCGCCGTACGCCTGACGATGGACCGCGAGGGCATCCGCCGGCTCGCCGCCGAGACGCTCGGCCTACCGACCAGCCCCTTCGTCTTTGCCGACACTCTGGCCGAATTGCAGCGCGCCATCGACGCGAAGATCGGCTACCCCTGCATCGTCAAGCCGGTGATGAGCAGCTCGGGCAAGGGCCAGAGCCGCATCGACAGCCCTGCCGATGTGCAGCGCGCCTGGGACTGCGCGATGGCTGGCGGCCGCGTCGGCCACGGCCGCATCATCGTCGAAGGCGTGATCGATTTTGATTACGAGATCACTCTGCTCACCGTGCGTGCGCTCGGGGCTGGAACTGGCGGCGAGGTCGAGACCCATTTCTGCGAACCCATCGGCCATGTGCAGGTGAATGGCGACTACGTTGAGAGCTGGCAGCCGCATGCGATGAGCCCGTTGGCGTTGCAACGCTCGCGCGACATCGCCAAGGCCGTGACCGACAACCTCGGCCTGGCGCCCGCCGGCCGGCCACAGGGCCTGGGCCTGTTCGGCGTCGAGCTGTTCGTGAAGGGCGACCATGTCTGGTTCAGCGAGGTCTCGCCGCGCCCACACGACACCGGCATGGTGACCATGGTCACACAGTGGCAGAACGAGTTCGAACTTCACGCCCGCGCCATCCTCGGACTGCCGGTCGACACCGCGCTGAAGAGCCCCGGTGCCAGCGCGGTGATCTATGGTGGCATCGATGCGGTGGGCGTGGTGTTCGACGGTGTCGCGCAGGCCTTGCGCGTGCCTGGCACCGAGCTTCGCCTGTTTGGCAAACCCGAGAGTTTCGTGAAGCGCCGCATGGGCGTCTCGCTGGCCCGTGATGCGGACGTGGCGCTTGCGCGTCGGCGCGCGAAGCAGGCTGCGGCCTGCGTCGTGCCACGCGCCGGCTGAAGGGTCGTTTGGCGGGCCGGCCGACGGCCACCGTCAACCATCGCGCGGTCCGGCGTGAAGGCCTTCAGTCGTCGTCCTTGACCCGGTACTGGCTCATCAACGCCGCCTGCACCGAAGGCGGCACGGCCTCGTAGTGGCTGGCCTCCAGCATGTAGCGGCCCTGCCCGCCGGTCATGCCGTTCAACCGCGCCTGGTAGCCGTTCAGTTCCGACAGCGGCACCAGCCCGTTCACGGTGATGCTGCCGCCGACTTGTGCCTGCGTGCCGTTCACCTGCCCGCGCTTGGCCGACAGGTCGCCGGTGATGTCGCCCATGCTCGCTTCGGGCGCGCTGATCTGCACCTTCATGATCGGCTCCAGCACGATCGCCTGGGCCTTCTTCACCGCGTCGATGAAGGCCTTGCGGCCCGCGGTAGTGAAGGCGATGTCTTTCGAATCAACGCTGTGCGACTTGCCGTCGTAGACGATCACGCGCACGTCGTTCAGTGGGTGCCCGGCGATCACGCCGCTGTCGAGCACCTGACGGATGCCTTTCTCTACCGCCGGTATGTACTGAGTCGGGATCGTGCCGCCCTTCACCTGGTCGACGAACTCGAAGCCCGCGCCGCGAACCAGCGGTTCAATGCGCAGGAACACCTCGCCGAACTGGCCCGCGCCGCCGCTCTGCTTCTTGTGGCGGTGGTGGCCTTCGGCTGGCACGGTCACGGTCTCGCGGTAGGCAATGCGCGGCGGCCGCGTGTTCACCTCGCACTTGTAGACCTCGGTCATGCGTTCGAGCAGCGTGCGCAGGTGCAACTCGCCCAGGCCATAGACTATGGTCTCGTTGGTCACCGACACATGCTCGACCTTCAGGCACGGGTCTTCATCGACCAGCTTCTGCAGCACCTCCCACATGCGCTGCTCGTCGCCGCGGCGCTTCGGCTCGATCGCCAGGCCGTGCACCGGCACGGGGAAGGGTAGCGGTTTCAGGTGCAGGTGGTCGTCTTCGGCCGCATCGTGCAGCACTGCGTCGAAGTGCATCTCGTCAACCTTGGCCACCGCGCAGATGTCGCCAGGCAGCCCGCGCGCCACCTCCACATGCTCCTTGCCCTGCAGCATGAACAGGTGGCCCACCTTGAACGGTTTGCGGCCATCGCCGATGTAGAGCTGGCTGTCGCGCGTGACGGTGCCCTGATGGATGCGGAACACGCCCATCTTGCCGACGTACGGGTCGACCGTGACCTTGAATACGTGCGCGATGACGTGCCTGGCTGGGTCGGGTTCGGCGTGCAGTTCTGCGGCCTGTTCGCCCTCACCTTGGTAAAACTGTGGCGGGTTGCCTTCGGCCGGGTTCGGCAGCAGCGCCTCGAACACATCGAGCAGTTCCGCCACGCCGGCCCCATTGCGAGCCGAGACGAAACAGATCGGGATCAAATGCCCCTGGCGCAGCGCCTCTTCGAGCGGCGCGTGCAACTCGCGTGGGTCGACATCGCCGTCATTCAGGTAGCGTTCGACGAAGTCCGAATCGACCTCGACCACCTGCTCCACCAGCGCCCGGTGCGCGGCTTCGACGCTTGAAAAGTCGGCCTCGCCGGAGGGGTTGAAGAAGCAGTCAACCACCCGCGTGCCGCCCGCCGAAGGCAGGTTCAGCGGCAGGCATTCCTTGCCGAACGCGGCCTGTATCTGTTGCACCAGGCGCCCCAAGTCGACCCCCGCCGCGTCGATCTTGTTGACGATGACGATGCGGCAAAGCTGGCGTGCCGCAGCCCACTCCATCATGCGGGCGCTCATCATCTCGATGCCGGTGCTTGCGTTGATGACGATGGCCGCCGTCTCGACCGCTTCCAACGCCGTCATCGACTGGCCGACGAAATCGGCATAGCCCGGCGTGTCGATCAGGTGCACGCGCACGCCGCGGTGCGTGAGGTGCATCACCGCCGAGTTCAGCGAGTGCTGGGCGCGCCGCTCCATCGGGTCGAAGTCACTCACCGTGCTGCCGCGCTCCAGGCTGCCGGCCGCGCCGATCACGCCGGCCTTGGCCAACAGCGCCTCAGCGAGGCTGGTTTTCCCCGCTCCCGTCTGGCCGACGAGAGCGACGGTTCGAATGGCTTGAATGTCCGGGTGCGGGGCGGTCGCGATCATGGCGCTCTCCTATTGATTCGGCCCAAAGAAATAGGAACTTTTAGGTGAACGTAAGC
>CANJKD010000170.1 GCA_947474415.1 Burkholderiales bacterium
ACCAGACCCAGCGGCGGCGGGCTGACTGCGACGTACGCCATCACGTGCCGAATGAGCGGGATGCGGGCCAGCCGCAGCCAGCGGTTACCCCAATTCGTCGCCGCAGAAGACGCACCGTAGACCGCCGCGTCTGCACCCAAATAAGGAAAGAGCGCCAGCACACGCACGTCGGACTGGGGACCGCACAGCGCAGCGAGACCAAGCAGCAGCGTGCCGGCCAGCCCGACACCCACGAACCCGGCACCGCCTTGCCCTGCCTCCCGCAGTGCGCTCAGGCACGAAGTCAGCGACGAATCCTCACGCAGCAGCGCGGTTCGAGGTGGCACTTGCCATGCCGCTGCTGCCTCGCCCAAAGCGATGGAAACCGGATCCGGAATTGACAGAAATCTCACCATGTATATTGTTTGTTGCATAAACCGGTTTAGGGATTTTATATGTTTTTACGGTCAGTGTACGTCCGTAATTCACACTCCGAGCCGACTGTGCACGGCCAAGCCGGTGGCCGACCGTTTTCGATCGTCTGCGGCAGCGGCGCCGGCGCCGTGCCCCATCTGGCGGCCACCTCCTCGTCGGTGCAACGCGGCTCTAGCGCTTCCAGAATTTTGCCGCGGCCGCCATGCGCTGCTGCGGTACGGTCGTGACGTAAAGCGTGGTGGTTGCCAGCGAAGCATGGCCCAGGATCTGCTGTGCGATCTCGACCGCCATGCCGCTGGCGATCGCATGACTGGCGTGTGAATGCCGCATCCAATGCGTGCTGGCCCGGTCGAAGCGCTCCGCTCCTGCGCCGTCGCCCTGCCCTCGCAGCACGCTGGCGCAGCCGGCAAAGAACGCCTTGATCTGGTCATGGAAGGTTGTCGCTGCGATGCCGTGCAGCGGGTCGGGCGTTTTCCCGGCATTCAGGCCCGCTGCGCGTTCGGCAGCATCGCTGGCCTTGCCCAGCACAAACGCCCCTCGGTTGCCGATGTTCGCCGGGTTCGCATCGAGCCGGCGCGAAGCCAGGTAAACAGACAGTTCGCCCACCACATCGGCCGGCACAGGCACGTCGCGTTCCTTTTGTCGCCGGCCGATGACGCGCAGCATCCAGCCGGCCACCGGGTCATCGTCAGACGCATCGGCCGGGTATTCCACCCACCGCAGGTCATCGACCTTCGCCGCCACCACTTCCGACAGGCGAAGGCCGGTCGCGTACAGCAGGTGCAGCCCGAGGGTCAGCCGCTGATTCGCGGAGGTCTGCGGCAGCAGCTTCAACTGCGCTTCGATGAAGCCCCATTGCGCCAGGCTGAAGCTCCGCCCCGCACTGACTTTCGACTCAGCGGCGGGTGGCGCACTGACCGCCGACCACGGGTTGCCCATCAGGTAGTTCTGGTCGACCAGGAACCCATGCAGGTTCTTCAGGATCGTGACCGCATGCCGCTGCGCCGACGCCGACAACGGCCCCTCGAAGGGCCGCCACAGCGGCGACCAGCGCTCACGCGCCCGATCGCCGCACCAGCGGCTGCGCGGCTGCGGGTCGGCCAGGAAATCGCGGTACAGGGCGCAGTCTTCGGTGCGCATCGAGGACAGGGCCTTGCCCTGGTGCGTGATGGCCCAGAGCAGAAAGCGCTCGGCCTCCTTGCGGTAGGCGCGCTGGGTGTTCGACAACGCCTGCAACCAGTCCAGGCCCTGCTCTGCACCGCTTGCGTCGCCGATCTGGCGCTGCCGCCGCCGGGCTTTGAGGTGGGCCTTCTGCTCCGGCGTGAGGCCTTGCTTGGAACGCAGCCAAGTGAGTATGGCCTGGTAATCGTTGCCGGCCTTCAGCAGGCACTGCGCCTGCGGGCGGCGGTACAGCCCGCGGCTGCCATCGAGCTCAACCGGCACGATGAACTTTTCCAGGGGTCGGATGTCGGTGGCCGGAACGACGACGGCGTTCAGCTCATGGGCGTAGAGCTGGCCGCGCGCGACGGCCACATGGCGGCCGAGCCGATGTTCCATGCCCTGCTCGTGCTGCCGCAGCCACGCCACGATGCGTTGCGCTTTGCCCTCCCCGATCGCATTGATGCCGGCGTACCAGCGCCGGCCAATGCCGTTGATGCGCTCGACCAGTTGGTCCAGGGTGGAGATGCCGGCGGCTTCAAGATGACCCGCAAGCGCCGGGTTCAACCAGGCCGCGACCGCGTCGCCAGCCCTGGGGGGCTGGGCGACCATGGTTTCGAGCCACCGCAGCGCGTCGAGCTGGCGCGAGATGAGGCGTGCGCGGCGCCGCAGCCGCTGCGTGGCATGGCCGAATTCGGCCTCGAAGGCGGCGATCTGCCTGGCCTGCGATTCGTCTTCCAGGCCAGCGGCCTCGGCGAAGGCCTCGAGGCTGGGCAGCTTGTGCGACGCGTCTGCGATGCGCGTGGCGTCGATGCGCACCAGGCGCGCGGTGCCGTAGCGGTCGTGGCGCTTCGCAGCCGCAGCAAACTCTTCCCGGATCCAGGCAATGGTGGCCCGCACGGTGCGCTGGTCGGTGGCCTCGCCTTCGATGCGGAAGTAGCGCCCCCAGCTGTCACGGGGGTCGAGCCCCTGGACCACCGAGCGCATGAAGGCGAAGTGCCCGACGTGCAGCTTGCGCTGGCGCTCGGCAGGGGCCGGCGGCTGGCCGGTAGCCACTGACTCCCATGCGCCCTGCCCTGCACGTGAGCCTTTCACGCTGGCCACGGCCGGCAGCTTGCCACCGCGCCGAATCGCGGGTGTGGCGTCGGGGCCGTCGGTCGCAGTCGTGTTGGCGGTCAAGGTGGCAGGGGCGGAGGAAGGCCTTGCGGTTCAAACAGCTGCGTCATTGTCTGCTGGCTAACGTCGATTTGCGAACCGCTTTATTGCACAATGATAATTCTTATTATCATGTATTTAAGTTTACTATCGGTACGCACTGCGGGTGACAGCCCTGCTTACGGCCCGCTGCGGGGCCGCCGTGGCCGTTTCCCGCCAGGCCTGTTGATTGGCAACTGGGCGCACCGGTAACGAGACGCAACGGCAACGGCAACGGCGCGAAGATAACCGCGATGGCCAACCCCCGCCCAACTCGCCGGGCGCATCCAACCTCGCCCCCAATGCCCGACACCGCCTGCGGCGGGTTCGCGGTTTTCAGCGAAGCACCGACTCCGCCGGCGGCGAGTCGAACCCATTGCTACCAACGAGGCGGTTGGTGCGAAATCAAACCGCGAACGCCACACCGTGGAGTGCAGCGGTGCAGCGGCGCACCGCTGCCTGAAGCGGCTCGGGTGGCCGCTGCAAACGCCACACACCGCCTCGCGAACGGGTTCAGTCTTTCAAAAAATCTTCGATCAGCTTGGCCAGCGCCTTGCGCCGGCCGTTTGCCAGCGCACCAGCCTCGAACTTAACGACCGCCCTGCCCCTGCCGTCTGAAGCCAGCGTGGCGGCCCGCTTGCCTGCCTTGAAGATCTCCAGCACCGCAGGTGCTGAACCGGCCAACGCCCCCGGCCCCGGGTTCACCACCAACGCAGCAAAAACACCGGTGGCGCCAAGCTGCGCGCGCCCTTCGGCAACGATGGCCCGTGCCCGCGCCAGCGTTCCTTCCGGGTCTTTTTGCACGGCATCGGCCAGGGGCGCCGCCCAACGGAATTGAATCTCGAGCGGGCTCGCAAACGCCGCCACCACGGCGTCCGGCAGGCGCGCCAGTGTCACGCTCTTCGACACCAGCGAGACGTCGACGCCTAGCCCTTCCGACAGGCGACGCAGCGATGGGTACAGCCCTTCGTCCAGCGCTTTGCGGTACATGGCGCCCTGCTCCCAGGCCGAAAGGTTTTTACGGCCACGATTTTCCCGTTCCATCTGCTCGAACAAACTCAGGTCTGTCGCGTCCTCGATTGCCGCCAGTACCGGAATCCCGAGGTCCAGGCAGGCGCGGTGTCGGCGGTGCCCGAAAATCAATTCGAATTGCCCACCCACAGCGGGTGTTGAACCGTTCAACACCCCCACCGGCCGAACCTTGATCGGTTGCACGTTACCACCAGCCGCCGATATCTCAGCCTTCAGTGCCTGGAACTCCGTCGTTGCAAAAGAAGCCTCGTGGCGGTTTGCCCACCTCGATGGCTTGATCAACGCAGGGTCGAGGTTCCGCAAAGGCGCGGCATCCTCCAGTTCCTTGACACGCTCCTTGAGCACCTCAGCCTCATGAATCGCGGACGACTGAGCCGTCAAAAACCCCATCATCGTGCCTGGCGCCGTGCGCGGACGCCCTGGCTCCGCTGGCAAAGCCGGGCTGGCCGGCGGCCGCGGGCCCGGATGAAGACCAGGAATCAGCCCGGCTTTTTCGAACACTTTTCTGACCATCATCCAGCTCCTTGGGCAACGGGTGTTGAACCGTTCAACACCTGTCCGATCGAACTTGCCTTCGCGCGGTCATCGGTCTGCTCCACCTGACGGCGCCAGACCGACTGCACCGAAGTCTCAACGTAGCTCACCATCAGGTCGTAGGCGTCACGGGCGCGCTTGAAAGTGCGGGCGTTGCCGTCGTACTTGGTGATGTCGTAGACCGTACCGAACTCGACCGTGGCTGACGCCGTCACCGCTGTCTTCGGGATCTCGATCGGCAGCACCGAGACCCGGTTCGCGTAGGTGCTGTGGATCCACTGCTTCACGATGGCGCCGGTGGCGTCGGATGAATCCACCCGGCTGAGCAGGATATTCAGGAAGTCGAACTGCTTGTCCAGGCCGCGGTTGGTCAACAACTGCGTGGTCAGGTCAGAGAACAAGGACCAGAACTGGGCCGCAGAAGCGAAGTCGAGCGTGCTCGGGGGCAGCGGCATGATGATGCCGTTGCTTGCCAGCAATGCGTTGATCGTCGTGTACGAGAGGGCAGGGGGGGTGTCGATGACGATCAGGTCGTAATCGGCACGTACATCGTCGATGCCGTAGTTCAGGACATTCCAGAACTCAAAGCCATCTTCCTTGGTCTGCCGGGCAGGGAGGGCAAATTCAGCCCCGAACAACACCGGTGAGGCAGGAACCAGGTCAATTCCGTCCCAGTAGGTGGGGCGGATCGCGTAACGGATCGATGTCTCGGACCCCATCGCCAGCGGCAGGATGGTGTCTTGTTCGTCGACCTCGGTGTCGGGCAGAATGCCGAACAAGGTGGTCAGCGATCCCTGCGGGTCGGTGTCGATCACCAGCACCTTGTGCCCCAAAAGCGACATCCCCTGCGCCAGCGTGACCGCCGTCGTCGTCTTGCCGACGCCCCCCTTGAAATTGGCAATGCTGACCGTGACCGCTTCGGCCCCTTTGGGGCGCAAGCTCTCTTTGCGGTACTCTCGCACCCACGTTCTGACCTCGGTCAGGCTGAACTCGCGGCGGTTGCCCACTTCGTTGAGCGCGCCTTGCGGCAGGTCGCCTCGGCCCATCCGGTGCGTCAGTGAACCCTTCTCGATGTTCAGCAACGAAGCCAGCTGGCTCAGGTTCCAGACCGGCGATGGCTTTCGGGTTGTCGGCGAAAGCATTGCCGCCCTGATCTGCGACATCATCTCGACAGAGTGCGCAGCCTGCTCAGCGATGTCTGCAAGGCCGATGGGCGCCGGCGACTTGATCGTAAGTTTTGACATGTAGTCCTCCAGCCATTAGTTTAGCTCTGGCTTGACGCAATGTAGATTCCTGGTTGGAAAAGCGTCAAGCCCTCCGGAAAAGAGCATGTTTGTTATGGCTTGTTCGGCGTTTCCCTCTGCTTTTCAATCGCAACAAGACCGAACCGGGTTCAACAAGTTCAGAACCTTTCAACCCTTTAATCCCTTCAGGATCGAATAAACGTATATATATCAATGAGTTAAGCCAATTTACGTGAGCCGAACTAGGCGTCGACGTGAGAGAAACTAGGAGGATGCGTGAGTGGACATGGGCGCACCCGTGAGAGGCATTGGGGGTTTGCGTGAGTGGATATAGGCAAAGCTGTTTTCGCACTTCCTGTGATCGGAACGGACCATCGACAGACCCGAACGGCCGATTGGCGTGAGGGGTTTTAGGCATTTCCGGAGGCACGGCAACGGCGCGACGCGCGCAAGCCTGAATGTTGCACGCGAAGGCCGGCGTCGGCTGGCGGTCGCGAGGCCTCGCAGGCTGCCAGGCACGT
>CANJKD010000171.1 GCA_947474415.1 Burkholderiales bacterium
TCCGTCACGCGCTGCATCAGGGCGTCGCTCAGGAAAGGCACGCGCTGTTGCCAACCGGTGCCGCACACGACGATGTCGACCGGCACCGTTTCACCGTTCGACAGCAGCGCCTTGCCAGGGCTCAGGGCCGTGATGCTGACGCCCTTCTTCACCGTCAACTGGCCGGCGGCCACCTTCTCGTAGAAGCCGTCGCTGACCAGGCTGACGGTGCTGCGGGCAATCGTTTCCAGCGGCGTTTCGGGGTGCAGGCCGAGTTGCCTCAGCTTGAGCTGCTTCGTCACGACCGACTCGACGCTTCCCAGCATCGAGTTGCGGATCGGCAGCCCCACGCCATGCAGGAATTTCTCGAAGCCCTTTGGTTCGATGTACTTGAACAGCGCCTCGCCCATGCGCGTGAGCAGCAGGAACTTGTAGTTCAGCACGTTCATGAACTTCTTCGGAATCTTCCAGATCAGCGTGCGCGCCAGCACCGTCGTGCTCTTCGCGACACCCACCGTGGCGTTCGCCACGTCGCACGACGACTTGCCGTAGCCCACCACCAGCATGTGCTTGCCGCGCGCGTCTTGCACCTCGTTGAACTGGCTGGTGTGGCAGATGCGGCCACCGGCGGCGGTGAATTCCTCGCGGCCCGCGTAGGCCGGGATCGCAGGTTCGCTGAAGATGCCGTTGCAGACGATGAGGTAGTCGAAGCGCTGCACGTCGCCCTGCCTGGTGGTCACGGTCCACACGCCGGCGGCTTCGTCGAGCACCGCGCTCGCCACCTCGGTGTCGAGCTTCAGGTGCGGCGCGAGGCCGAAGCGGTCGACATAGCTTTGCATGTAGACCTGCACCTGTTCGCCCGACGGCCACTCGGGGTAGCTGGCCGGCATCGGGTGGTCGGACAACGCATAGGTGCTGCGCACGTTCTGCGTCGTGAGGCCGGGGTAGCGGCGCGAGGCCGCCCAAACGCCGCCGACGTCCGGCTCTTTCTCGAACACCTGCACGTCGTAGCCGAGCGCCTTCAGCACCTTGGCGCTGCTCAGCCCGGCAAAGCCGGCCCCGATGATTCCTATGGTCTTGATCATTTTCATTCCTCGTTTAGTCGGTTCAGTTCCGGTTCATGGGGTTCATCTGGATCAGGCCATCAGCTTCGGAATGGCGGGCTCGTGCGATTCCGGCCCCATCGCCGAATAGCCTCCATCGACGGCGTAGTCGGCACCGGTCACGAAGCTGGCGTGGTCCGAGCACAGGAACAGCACCACCTGCGCCACCTCGGACGGGTCGCCCACGCGCCGCAGCATGTGGAAGGGCGCGGCCACGCGGTCGGTCTTGGCGCGGTCGCCGCCGCTGAGCTGGTTCATCACTGCCGACCAGGTCCAGCCCGGCGACACGCTGTTGACGCGGATGCCCTCGGGCGCCAGGTCCATCGCCATGTTGCGGGTGAGCTGCAGCATCGCCGCCTTGCTGACCGGGTACAGCCAGCGCCCGGTCTGCGCCACGCCCGACGAGATGCTGGTGAAGTTCACCACCGCCGCGCCGGCGTGCTTCAGGTGCGGCAGCGCCGCCTTCAGCATCATCACCGCGCTGGCGACGTTGACGTTGAACGACGTGAGCCAGTCGGCGCGTGACGAGTTGATGCCGTCGTCGACATATGAGCACGCCAGGTTGACGAGGAAGTCGATGCCACCGTGCGTGGCCAGCGCCGCATCGATGCAGGCCTGCACCTGCGCGTCGTCGCTGATGTCGGTGCGCAGGAACACCACGCCCTGCGAAAACTCAGCGGCCAGCGCCGCGCCGCGCTCGACGTCGATGTCGGCCACGACCACCCTCACGCCCGCTTCGTGGAATGCGCGCACCAGGCCGGCGCCGATGAGTGTGGCGCCACCGGTGACGATGGCACTCTTGCCTGCAAGACCTTTGAACATCGGAAACCTTCAAAGAATGAAAGGCCCAGCGTAGCGGCCGTTGCGGCCCGCGCGCAGCCGAAAAACGCAGCCGCCATCCGTCTTGCGCCGAAGTCTTGCAAGCGCTTGACCGCGCGCAAGTCTCGATGGCGCCGGGGTTCGGTTCTTGCTACTGTTCCCGCCATGGCCTACCTCGCCCCCGTGCTGCCGCTGCCACTTCCGCTACAACGCTATGAGCTGTTCCACAGCCGCGATGTCGATGAAGCGCGCGAGAGCGTGGCGCGCATCTTCTGCCCGCACCTGCTGCAACCGGTTGAACCGCGCCGGGCACTCGATGCCTGCCACCACAGCGCCGGCCTGCACCGCGACGTGAGCCTGAACTATGTGCAGTACGGCCCGTGCGTCGACATCCAGCCCGGTTACCTGAAAGACTTCTTCCTGTTGCAGATTCCGCTTCGCGGCGGCGCCGAAGTGCGCTGCGGCGGCCAGCAGGTGCGCGCCGACCCGAACCTGGCTTCGCTGCCTTCGCCCACCGAGCCGCTTACGATGCGTTGGGCCGACGACAGCCCGCACCTGATCGTCAAGTTCTCGCGCACCGCCTTGCAGGCGCAGCTGGAGCGGCTCGCGCAGAAGCGCCTGAGCGCGCCGCTCGTGTTCGACCTGGGAGTGCCCCTGGGCGACCCGGCGCTGGCGCCGCTGCTGCAATTCATCAACTGCCTGCAAGCCACGCTCGACGCCGGTGAAGGCCTCGGCGGCCCTTTGCTCGCCGAGCAGGCCGAGAGCTATCTGATGGCCAGCCTGCTGCTTTGCGCACCGCACAACCACTCGGCGGCGCTGCGCGGTGGCGCACCACGCACCTGGCTGCCACGCGCGGTGCGGCGAGCCGAGGAATACATGGCGAGCCGGCTCGACGCGGCAGTTTCACTGGCCGACGTCTGTGAGCACGCAGGTGTCAGTGCCCGTGCCTTGCAAAGCGCTTTTCGCCAGCACCGCGGCCACGGGCCGATGGAATTCCTGCGCAATGCGCGTCTCGACGGCGTGCGTTCGGCGCTGCTCGAAGCAGCACCGGTGGCAACGTCAACGGGTGCCGTTCGCGTGGCCGACATCGCGGCCCGTTACGGCTTCGGGCATGCCGGCCGCTTTGCTGCGGACTACCGGCAGCGCTTCGGTGAAGCACCGTCGCAAACACTCATCCGCAGCGCTCACTGAGCTTGCCTGCGCATCCGGCGTCTTCGACGGCGCCGGATGCCCGCCGCATCAGCCCCCCGAAGGCATCTTGCAAGCCGACCCGTACGCATCGGCGCGCTGCGACAGCACCTTGCCCAGGGTCTTGTTCATCAGCTTGCCGTTTTCGAGCACGACCTGCTGCTGGTAGTAGTCCTGGACGCAGCTGCCACCCACGCGCACCGCGCGCCTGATCGGCAACGTGATGATCGACGGCGAGACTGCTGCCGGTGACCTGGTCGTTCACAGCAGTTTCCAGCTCGGCGAGTGGCGCAACAACGAGGTGCAGCAACACCTGGCCGGCGCCTGCACCCACAAGCTGCGGCGCGATGCCGGTGGCGCGTGGCAGCTGCACATGAAGCGCATCGACCTCGTCAACTGCGATGCGCGGCTGCCGAACATCGAGGTGTTCGTGTGACGGCGGTAGCACCACCCCTGGCCACGCCGCCGCGCACCGTCGTCATCGCGCTGCACTACCAGAACGACGTGCTGCATGCCGACGGCAAAATCCGCGTCGGGCTTGGCGCGGACAGCCCCGATCACGCTCGCGTCATCGCAGCGGCCGGTGTGCTTCTGGCCGGCGCGCGCCAACGCGGCTGGCCCATCGTGCACGTGCGCGTCGCGTTCCGGCCCGACGGCGCCGACATCCTGCAGAACTGCGCGATCTTCCGCGCGGTGGCGGCCTCGGGCGCGGTCCAGGAAGGCAGCTGGGGCGCGGCGTTCTTCGAGTCGCTGGCGCCGGATTCAACCAGCCCGCGCGAACTCGTCGTCAAGCACAGCCGCATCAACGCGTTCTACGGCTCGCCGCTCGACGAAGCCTTGCGCGCATGCCGCGCCGAACGACTGGTGATCGCCGGCGTGGCGACGCATTCGGTGGTCGAAAGCACGGTGCGCCACGCGGCTGATGTGGGCTTCGACGTCTGGGTGGGCGCCGACGCCTGCGCCGCCGCCGACCCGGCCGTGCACGCGGCGTCGCTGGCGAGCCTGCAGCTGATTGCGACGGTGGCGACGGTCGAAGCCTGCCTGGCTGCTTGAGCTACCGCGCCGTGGCGCTCGGTAGCTCGCCGAAGCGCGCCCGGTAGTACGCCGAGAAGCGCCCCAGATGCTCGAAGCCATGCGCCTGCGCAACTTCGCTGACGCTTTGCCCGCCGCGCAGCAACTGGCGGCGCACGGCATCGAGCCGGGCCTGGCGCAACACCGTCATCGGTGGCGCGTGCAGGCGCTCGCGACACAGTGAATGCAGGCTGCGCACGCCGATGCCGGCGGCGCGCGACAGGTCGAGCAGCGAAACCGGCGCGCACAGGCGCTGGGCGATGTAGGCCTGCAGCCGGTCGAGTGGGTCGGCCCGCTGCTGCGTTGACCCCGTCGTCGCGGCCGACGACCCGCCCTGCCCGGCCATGAAGGCCGACAGACCGCTCGGCTGGTGCGCCAGCAGGAACGGTATCGCGCTCTCTTCGAGCTGGCGCCGCCAGCGCGCATGGAAGTTCGACGCACCCTGCAGCGGCACGCTGCGCAGCAGGCCGTCGACCAGGTTCGACCAGGCGCGGCCGGTGTCGGATTCGAGGTCGAGGCGGGGCGCGCATTCGAAGCGTTCGGTCGCCAACGCGTGCTCCGGCAGGTTCAGCGTTCAGGTTGCACCTCGACTGCGGCACCGTAGTGCAGCACGGCCATCGAGATGTGTTCGAGCCGCACGCGCGAAAACCGCGTGTCCACCGCGCCCGGCCCCCAGGTCAACCGGTGGTCGACCAGCTCGGCCGCCAGCCCGCGCTGCGAGTCGGTGCGGCAGGTTGACGACAGCACGCGATGCGCGCGCACGCGGTTCGCGTCGAGTCAGGTCACGGCTTGCTTCGAAGCGACATCAGAACGACCTCAGAACGACATCAGAGCGGGCTCAGCTTGAACCAGCCGGCGCTGGCGCCAGCCGCTCGAACCAGACCCGCGGCGACACGCCCTGGTCGGGCCCGAGCATTGAATAGCCGCCGTCCACCGGGATGTCGCAACCGGTGATCCAGGAGGCCGCGTCGGAGCAGACGAAGGCCACCGCCGCCGCCACTTCGGCGCCATCGCCGACCCGGCCCAGCGTGAGCTGCCCGGCGCGCTCGATCTGCGCGTCGTCGGTGATGTCGGCCTCGATCGCAAGGCCGTCAGAACCCAGGCTAGACAAGCTGGCCAGCACCGCATCGGCCTCGGCGGCACGCCGGCCGAGCACCACCACGCGCGCGCCCTGCGCCGCCAGGCCACGGGCGATGTCGGCACCCAGGCCTTGCGTGCTGCCGGTCACGATGGCCACTTTCGGGCTCAGGTCTGTCGTCATGCGGGCCACCTTGCAGGAATCAGGTCCGTCGGCAAGACCCTCCTGCGCCACCGGAATTGCTTTAGTCATGCATCATTTATCTGTGAAGCGATCCGGCTTGTCAACGCGCATGAACCATGACGGTGCACAGCACCGCCCGGCGCACCGCAGAAGCAACTTCCGGGAACTTGTAAATCCCTTGACACCTAAACTATTTCGACTCAAACTCGTGGCACCCTGAACCTCATCGCAAGTGGAGCGAGAATGAAGATCGTGTGCATCGGTGGTGGCCCGGCCGGCCTGTATTTCGCCTTGCTGATGAAGCAGGGCAACCGGGCCCACGACATCACGGTCGTCGAGCGCAACAAGCCGTACGACACCTTCGGCTGGGGCGTGGTGTTCTCCGATGCCACGCTCGCCAACATGCGCCAGTGGGACGCAGAGACCGCCGCCGAGATCGAGCAGGCCTTCAACCACTGGGACGACATCGAGCTCGAATTCAAGGGCCGCACCATCCGCAGCAGCGGCCACGGCTTCGTCGGCATCGGCCGCAAGAAGCTGCTCAACATCCTGCAGACGCGCTGCGAGGCGCTGGGCGTGGTGCTGAAGTTCGAGCAAGACGTCGATTCCGACGCCGA
>CANJKD010000172.1 GCA_947474415.1 Burkholderiales bacterium
CCCCATGCTGCGCACGGCCGAGCGCGCCGCCGCTTCGGCCAGGCCTTCGTGCTTGCCGCCGCGTGGGCCGGTGCTGCCGAACAGCACGTCTTTCAGGCCGTCGAACAGCCCTCCGCCAGCATCGGACGGCTCCGGTACGGCCCGACCCGCGCCGGAGGGTGCCGATGCGCTGCCGCCGGGCGCCGGCACGCCGTTACCGGCAGGTGCGGCCTGCGGGCTGGCTGCCGCGCGGCCCTTCAGCTTCTCGTAGGCCGAGTCGCGGTCGACCGCCTTCTCGTACACGCCCGCGACCAGCGAACCGGCGATCAGTGCCGCGCGCTGCGCCGATGTGATCGGGCCGATCTGGCTGCCCGGCGGGATGACGAAGACGCGCTGCGTGACGCTCGGCCGACCCTTCTCGTCGAGCAGGCTCACCAGCGCCTCGCCGACGGCCAGCTCGGTGATCGCGGTCTCGATGTCGAGCCCGGGGTTCGCGCGCATCGTGCTCGCCGCCGCCTTCACTGCCTTCTGGTCGCGCGGCGTGAACGCGCGCAGCGCGTGCTGCACGCGGTTGCCAAGCTGGGCCAGCACGGAGTCGGGAATGTCGAGCGGGTTCTGTGTCACGAAGTACACGCCCACGCCCTTGCTGCGTACCAGGCGCACGACGAGTTCGATGCGTTCGACAAGCGCCTTCGGGGCCTCGTTGAACAGCAGGTGCGCCTCGTCGAAGAAGAACACGAGTTTCGGCTGGTCGAGGTCACCGACCTCGGGCAGTTGTTCGAACAGCTCGCCCAGCATCCAGAGCAGCAAGGTGGCGTAAAGGCGCGGGCTGTTCATCAGCTGGTCGGCGGCGAGGATGTTGACGACGCCGCGCGCTTCGCCGCTCACTTCGACGGTTTGCATGAAGTCGGCGATGTTCAGCATCGGCTCGCCGAAGAAGCGGTCGCCGCCCTGGGCGTCGATCTGCAGGATGCCACGCTGGATTGCGCCGATGCTGGCGGCGCTGACGTTGCCGTACTCGGTCGTGAACTGGCTGGCGTTCTCGCCCACGTACTGCAGCATCGCGCGCAGGTCTTTCAAGTCGAGCAGCAGCAGGCCGTTGTCGTCGGCGATTTTGAAGACGAGCTGCATCACGCCTTGCTGGGTCTCGTTGAGCGCCAGCATGCGGGCCAGCAGCAGCGGGCCCATGTCGCTGACGGTGGCGCGCACCGGGTGCCCTTGAGCGCCGCGGGCGGTCTTGTCATCCCCTGACTTGGCGTCGGCGAACACGTCCCACAGTGTGGCGGGGCAGGCAATAGACGGGCTCGGCTCGATGCCACGTTCCTTGAGAATTGCCGCGAGCTTCGCGCTGATGCTGCCGGCCTGCGTGATTCCCGTCAGGTCGCCCTTCACGTCGGCCATGAACACCGGCACGCCGATGCGGCTGAAGTTCTCGGCAATCGTCTGCAGGGTGATGGTCTTGCCGGTGCCGGTGGCGCCGGTGATCAGGCCATGGCGGTTCGCGAGGGCCGGAAGCAGAAAGCAATCAGTGGCAGGCTGCACGGCGGCAACATGCTTGGCAATCAGGATCGGCTCGGCCATGGGGTGCTCCGGAAGGGCGCTTCGGGCCCTTAAGTAAAATTGCAGTCTATCGAACAACAATGCCGCCCGGCACTCGCCGGGCTCGGGCGCAAGGGAACTTCATGGCGGGTCATTCCAAGTGGGCGAACATCCAGCATCGCAAGGGCCGGCAAGACGAAAAGCGCGGCAAGGTCTGGACCCGCGTGATCCGTGAAATCACCGTGGCGGCGCGCCAGGGCGGCGCCGATCTGGCAATGAACCCGCGGCTGCGGCTGGCGGTGGAAAAGGCGAGGGCGGCCAACATGCCGGCCGACACCGTCAAGAAAAACATCGACAAGGCCACCGGCAACCTCGAAGGCGTGAGCTACGAGGAAATCCGCTACGAGGGCTACGGCATCGGCGGCGCGGCCCTCATCATCGACTGCATGACCGACAACCGCGTGCGCACCGTGGCCCAGGTGCGCCACGCCTTCAGCAAGTACGGCGGCAACATGGGTACCGAAGGCTCGGTGGCGTTCCAGTTCAAGCCATGCGGGCAGTTCGTGTTCGCGCCCGGCACGAACGAAGACAAGGTCATGGAAGTGGCGCTCGAAGCCGGCGCCGACGACGTGCTGACTGACGACGACGGCGCGGTCGAGGTGCTGTGCGCGCCGCCGTTGTTCGAGGCCGTGCAGGCCGCCCTGGAAGCAGCGGGCCTGAAGCCCGAACTGGCCGAGGTCACGATGCGCGCCGAAAACAGCATCGAGTTGACCGGCGAAGATGGCCAGCGCATGCAGAAATTGCTCGACGCGATCGAAGACCTGGACGACGTGCAGGATCTTCATCACAACGCCGAAATCTCAGAATGAAGGTGGGTGCGGCATGAAGGTTCTTGTCATCGGAAACGGCGGGCGCGAGCACGCGCTGGCCTGGAAGCTCGCCCAGTCGCCCAAGGTGAAAACGGTTTATGTTGCGCCCGGCAATGGCGGCACGGCGGCCGACCCGCAGCTGCACAACATCGCGTTGACCGACTTCAACGCGCTGGCCGATTTCGTGCAGGCCGAGAAGGTCACGCTGACCGTTGTCGGGCCTGAAGCGCCGCTGGCCGCTGGCATCGTAGACGTGTTTCGCGCGCGCGGGCTGCGCGTCTTCGGGCCGACCCGGGCCGCCGCGCAGCTGGAGAGTTCGAAGGCTTTTGCGAAGGCGTTCATGCAACGCCACAGCATTCCCACGGCGAGCTTTGCCACCTTTACCGATGTGGCCCTGGCGCACGCGCATGTGAACGCCGAGGTGGGCCAGAGTGGCGCGCCGATCGTCATCAAGGCCGATGGCCTGGCGGCCGGCAAGGGCGTGGTGGTGGCTACCACGCCGGCGCAGGCCATTGAGGCCATCGACTGGATGCTGGGCGAGGGCGACAACAAGCTCGGCGTGCAGCACAACGACGGTCAGGCGCGCGTCGTCATCGAGCAGTTCCTCGAAGGTGAAGAGGCCAGCTTCATCGTGATGTGCGACGGCAAGAATGTGGTGCCGCTCGCCACCAGCCAGGACCACAAGCGCCTGCTCGACGGCGACGAAGGCCCGAACACCGGCGGCATGGGCGCGTATTCGCCCGCGCCGGTGGTCACGCCCAACGTGCACGCGAAGGTGATGCACGAAATCATCCTGCCCACCATCGCCGGCATGGCGAAAGACGGCATCACCTACACCGGCTTTCTTTACGCCGGGCTGATGATCGATGGGCAGGGCCAGCCGCGCACCATCGAGTTCAACTGCCGCCTCGGCGACCCGGAAACCCAGCCCATCCTGATGCGGCTGAAGAGCGACCTGTTCGACCTGTTGATGCATGCGACTGCGGGTGCCAATGAAGGAACGCTTGACCAGGTCGAACTCCAGTGGGACCGGCGCGTGGCGCTCGGCGTCGTGATGGCCGCCAGCGGCTACCCGATGAACCCGCGCAAGGGTGACGCCATCACCGGCCTGCCGGGCGAACTGCCAGATGCCTGCGTCTTCCACGCCGGCACCGCAGCCCGCGACGACGCGCCAGTCACGGCGGGCGGGCGCGTGCTGTGCGTGACTGCCCTTGGTGACTCCGTCAAGCTCGCCCAGCAGCGCGCCTACGAGGTGCTGCGCGGCATCCACTTCGATGGCGCGCTGTACCGGCGCGACATCGGTTATCGCGCCATCAAGCGATGAACAACGCGACGCGTCGCGGCGTGACCTCTTGAACACGCAGGCCGTTCGCGACTACCTGCTCGGCTTGCAGGCGCGCATCGTCAACGCGATGGAGCTTGAGGACGGCCAGCCTTTCCTCACCGACGCCTGGCAGCGTGAAGCGGGCGGCAAGCTCGAAGGCGATGGGTGCACGCGCCTGCTCGAAGAAGGCAATCTTCTCGAACGTGGCGGTTGCAGCCTCTCGCACGTGAAGGGCAAGACGCTGCCGCCATCGGCTACACAGCATCGCCCGGAACTGGCCGGTGCGCCGTTCGAGGCGATGGGCGTGTCGCTGGTGTTCCACCCGCGCAACCCGTTCGTGCCGACGGTGCACATGAACGTGCGAATGTTCGCTGCGTTGCCCGAGGGTCGCGACCCGGTGGTGTGGTTCGGCGGCGGCATGGACCTCACGCCCTACTACGGTTTCGAGGAAGACGCCGCCCACTTCCACCGCGTCAACCGCGCCACGCTCGCGCCCTTCGGTGCCGACAAGTACCCGCGCTTCAAGCAGTGGTGCGATGACTACTTTTTTTTGAAACACCGCGACGAACCGCGCGGCATCGGCGGCATATTCTTCGACGACTTTTCCGAAGCCGGCTTCGACGCCGGCTTCGCGATGATGCGGTCGGTCGGCGATGCCTTCCTGCCAGCCTATCTGCCCATCGTGCAGCGCCGCAAGGCCATGCCCTTCGGGGCGCGCGAGCGTGACTTCCAGGCCTATCGGCGTGGCCGCTATGTCGAATTCAACCTGGTGTTTGATCGCGGCACCCTCTTCGGCCTGCAGTCGGGCGGCCGCACCGAAAGCATCCTGATGTCGATGCCGCCGATCGTGAAGTGGCGCTACGACTGGCGGCCCGAGGCGGGCTCGGCCGAAGCGCGTCTCTACACCGATTTTTTGCGTCCGCGTGACTGGGCGCAGTGGTCTGGTGACGCTTCAGAAGACGGGAACGCTGCTTGACGTCCACCGCGCAACGCGTGCCGCGCATCGGCATCTTCGGCGGCAGCTTCGACCCGGTGCACAACGCGCACCTGGCGCTGGCGAGGCTCGCTCTGGTCGAACTGCAACTCGACGAACTGCGCTGGGTGCCGGCCGGCCAGCCCTGGCAGAAGGCGCGCGGCCTGACGCCGGCCGTGCACCGCGAGGCGATGCTGCGGCTCGCCATGGCGGATGAGCCGCGCTTCACGTTGTCGCGCATTGAGATCGAGCGCGGGGGTGCGAGCTTCACCCTCGACACGGTACGTGAAATGCAGGCGGCGCAGCCTGATGCGCGATGGTTTCTGGTGATCGGGCAAGACCAGTACGCCGGCTTTCACAGCTGGCAGGGCTGGCAAGAACTGCTGGCGCGCGTGACGCTGGCAGTTGCAAGTCGGGCTCACCCAGGCCGGCCAGTAGCGGCCCTGGCGGCCGATACAGCGGTGCAGCGCGTGGCGCACAAGGCAGTGGCATTGCCGATGATGGACGTGTCGTCCACCGACATCCGCGACCGGCTGGCGCAGCGGCAAGGACAGCGGCAAGGGCGGGGGCAGGGGATAGACGATCTGGTGCCGCCGGCCGTGGCACGTTATATTGAGCGACAAAATTTATATCAAGGGCAACCTGGGAGTTGAATGGACATTCGTAAACTGCAACGCGCCATCGTCGATGGTCTGGAAGATGTAAAAGCCCAGAACATCGTCGTCTTCAACACGGAGCATCTGTCCTCCCTGTTCGAACGCGTGATCATCGCCTCGGGCACGAGCAACCGGCAGACAAAATCGCTCGCCTCCAGCGTGCGCGAGGCCGTCAAGGAAGCCGGCTATCCGGTGCCGCGCATGGAGGGCGAGACGAACGGCGAATGGATCATCGTCGACTGCGGCGCCGCCGTGGTGCACGTGATGCAACCGACGATTCGCGACTACTACCATCTTGAAGAGATCTGGGGCGGCAAGTCGGTCAACATGAAGATCGACAGCTCGAAGCCGAAGCTGGTGAAGGCCTCCGAGCCGATCACTGCGGCGGCAGCCAAGCGGGCGGCGGGCGCGAAGACGGCGCCGGGCAAAGCCACCAAGGCCACCCCGACCACCAAGACCACCAAGACCACCAAGACCGCAGACACCGTTGCCGCGAAGGCCCCGGCCAAGCGCGCTCCGGCGAAAAAGGCGGTTGCGGCGAAGACGAGCGCTGTACGCAACGCCCCTGCAGGCAAGGTGGCCCCAGCGAGCAAGAAGGCGCCAGCGACGCGGGTCACGGCGCCCCGGTC
>CANJKD010000173.1 GCA_947474415.1 Burkholderiales bacterium
CAACGGCGTCGGCCTGCCCTATGGCTGCAAGGACGGCGCCTGCGGCTCCTGCAAGTGCCGGCTGCTCGAAGGGCGGGTGATCCATGGTGTGCACCAGGCCAAGGCCTTGAGCACCGAAGAGGAAGCCGCCGGCTGGATCCTGACCTGCCAGGCCGCACCGCAGACCGACGTGGTGATCGAAGCGCGCACCGTGCCCGGCGCCGGCGAGTTCGCCGTGCGCAAGATGCCGAGCCGCGTGAGCAGCATCACGCGGCCGGCGCCCGACGTGGCGATCTTGCAGTTGCAATTGCCCGCCAACGACCGGCTGCAGTACCACGCCGGCCAATACGTCGAATTCATCCTGCGCGACGGCGCGCGCCGCAGCTATTCGATGGCGAACGCGCCGCACACGCAGACAGACAAGCCCGGCATCGAACTGCACCTGCGGCACCTGCCCGGTGGCAAGTTCACCGACCATGTATTCGGCGCGATGAAGGAAAAAGACATCCTGCGCGTCGAAGGCCCGTTCGGCAGCTTCTTCCTGCGCGAAGACTCCGCCAAGCCGATGATCCTGCTCGCCTCGGGTACCGGCTTCGCGCCCATCAAGTCGATCATCGAGCACCTGCAGTTCACGAAGAGCCAGCGCCAGGCGGTGCTGTACTGGGGCTGCCGCAGCAAGGTCGACCTGTACCTGCACGACTGGGCGCTCAACGCCGCCGCGCAGCTGCCGAACCTGCAATACATCCCGGTGCTGTCCGAACCGAAGCCTGAAGATGCCTGGACCGGCCGCACCGGCTTCGTCCACCAGGCCGTGGTGCATGACCACCCGAACCTGATGAACCACCAGGTCTATGCGTGTGGCGTTCCGGTGATGGTGGAGTCGGCGAGGCGCGACTTAGAAATGAAATGCGGGTTGCCCAACGACGAGTTCTATGCCGACTCGTTCACCTCCGAGGCCGACAAGCACAGCGCGTGAAGCAGCTCGTGGCGCGTGCGCTGGCCGCCAAGGTGCGCGACACGCTCGGCGCGGTGATCGTCGACAACCGCTCCGGCGCTGGCGGCAACGTCGGTGCCGACATCGCCGCGAGAGCGGTGCCACGCGGCACGACGCTGGTGCTGGGCGCCGTCGCCACGCACGCCATCAACCCGAGCTTGTGCAGGAAAATCCCGTACGATCCGCTGCGCGACTTCAGACCCATCACCGGCGTGGTCCAAGTGCCCAACGTGCTGGTGATGAACGCACAGACCACTGCGCAACTTGGCATCTCGAACCTGGCCGACCTGGTCTCGTGGGCGGGAAAAACCCGGCAGGCTGAACGACGGCCCGGGCGGCAACGGCAGTGCCGGCCACCTGGCAGGCGAGATGTTCAAAGCGCAGGCCGCGCGTGTTCATGGTGCACATCCCGTACGCAGGAGGCAACCCCGCGCAGCTGGCGCTGCTGTCGGGACAGGTCGACCTGAATTTCGACAACCTCGCGGCCGCCTCAGCCAACATCAGGTCGGGCAAGCTGCGCGCCAGCGCGATGCCCGAGGTGCCGACGATGGCTGAAGCGGCAGGTCACTCGGCCTGGCGCGCTTCGACATCCACACCTGGTTCGGCCGGTTCGGCCCGGCGAAGTTGCCTGCCGATGTGACGCGGCGGCTGAACAAGGCCTTCGCCGACGCCTTGAATTTGCCCGAACTGAAGGCGCGCCTTGCGAGCCTGATGGCCGAGAGCATGGCCTCGACGCCCGCGCAGTTCGGCGCGTTCGTGAATAGCGAGTTGGCGAAGTACGAGGCGGTCGTGAAGGGGAGTGGCGCGACGCTGGAGTGAGCGGCGAGGCGGCGGGGGCACAGGCCATGGCCCTGGGGCCGATTTACGGCGCTGGTTCGCTCCTTGCGCCAGCGCATGGTGGCGCTGCTGCTGGCAGCGGGGCGTTTGTTCAACTCGCGGGTTCGCTTCAACCCCGGCGCGACGCGGTGACAGACGCCTTCCAGACGCCCCCACGAACCCACGCAAGCATGACCTCTGTTCAAGCCGATCTGCAGCGCGAAGTCGCTGTCCTCCTGGTCGAGGCCTTGAACCTCGACATCGCCGCCGACACCATTGATCCTCAGGCACCGCTCTATGGCGAAGGTCTGGGCCTGGACTCGATCGACATCCTCGAAGTGGCACTGGTCGTCACGCAACGCTACGGCTTGCAGCTGCGCTCGGACGACGCAGACAACATCCGCATCTTCACCTCGCTGGCCAGCCTGAGCCAGCACATCCCCGCCCACCGCGTCGGTTGAGCCCCGCCGCCATGCCCAGCCGGCTCGGGATCCGCGTCGTGGCCATCGGCATGGGCAGCGTGGCCTACTTGCTCGGCACGCACTGTTTGATGACGCGGCCGGCCGGTTCGCCGTCGAACGCGCTCGGCGTGCAGGTCTCGGCGCAGGCGCTTTACGTTGCCCAGCACATGGGCATCCACCTGTTCCTCGCGGTTCTCTTCGGCAGCACGCTGCGTGCCGGCCGCCAGCCGCTCATCACCACGCTGGCCGAGCGCGTGCACCGCGTCTTCACACCCGACACGGTGGCCTACACGCGCAAGGTCACGCTGGCCTGGACGCTGTACTTCATCGCCATGGCCGCGCTCTCGCTGCTGCTCTATGCCTTCGCGCCATTCGATGTCTGGGCACTGTTCGCGAACCAGCTGACCCCGCTCGCGGTGGTGGCGATGTTCGGCGCTGAGTACGTGTTGCGCTACCGCTTGCACCTGGAGTTCGAACGCACCAGCGTGGCAGATGCGGTGCGCTCGTACATGCAGGGCACCGGTACGCCATGACGCCGCTTCCGAACCGGCTGTCGCTGATTGCCGGTGACGACCTCGACGCCCGCCCGCCTGGCGCGACAGGCGCCCGTTGAGTCGCCGCCTCCCCCTCGCCGACGTTCATGCGCTGGCCAAGTTGCTGCCCGCGGCGGGGCCGATGCTCAACGTCACCGCCGACCGCTATCGCTTCGCCGTGGGCCTGGGCGCAGCGATGCTGCGCGGCCAGGACAACCTGATGCCGGTGAACCACGCGGCCGATACGGTGGCGCGTTTGCGCGGTCTGTTCCCGAACGCCTACGGCCTGACCGATGAGGCCGAATCGCCCGGGCAGTTGCCGATGATCCGGCACATCGAAGGCGCCATGGAGGCCGCCCGAAGCGGCCCGCGCGTCCACACGGCGGGTGGCAACGGCATTCCGCTGCCGGCCGCCCCATCTGGCGCGTTGTCCGCCGACGTTCCCGGCGTCGGTAAAAACACGCTCACGGCCCGGGTGCTGACCTCCGGCTCGACCGGTGCGTCGGTGCCGCATGCGAAGCGCTGGGGCCCGCTGGTCAGCAACACGTGCGCCGGTGCCTGGCGTCTGGCGCAGCAAATGGGCCGCGACAACCTGGCCGGCGTGACACTGGTCGCCGCAGTGCCGCCGCAGCACATGTACGGCTTCGAGTCGAGCGGTCTCGTGGCGCTGCTCGGCGGCGCAGCCTTCGATGCCGGGCGGCGTTCTTCCCGGCCGACATCGCGGCCGCCCTGGCGCGCGCACCGCAGCCGCGCGTGCTGGTCACCACGCCCTTTCAGCTGAAGACACTGCTCGATTCGGGCATCGCGCTGCCGCAGATCGACCTCACGCTGAGCGCCACCGCGCCACTGTCACCGCAACTCGCAGCGCGCGCCGAGGCCGCACTGGGTGCGCCGCTGATGGAAATCTACGGCTGCACCGAAGCCGGCCAGGTGGCAACGCGCCGCACCACGAAAGGCCCGGAGTGGCACACCTACGACGGGTGGGTGCTGAGCGGCGATGGCGATGGCGATGGCGACTGCACGCAAGTGCAAGGCTGGCACGTGCCCGAGCCGACCCTGCTGGCCGATGTGCTTGAAGTCTTGGCCCCGCAAACCTTCCGCCTGCTCGGTCGCTCGAGCGACCTGATCAACATCGCCGGCAAACGCAGTGGCGCGGTACCCCGCGCCGGGGTCACCATCTACTCGCCCAGGTACGCGGCCCTGACCTTCGGGTCGTTCAGCAGCAGCTTGGCTTCGCCGCTCATCGTGACTTCGCCCGAGTCCATCACGTAGCCGCGCGACGCCAGCTGCAGCGCACGGCTTGCGTTCTGCTCGACCAACAGCACGGTCGTGCCGCGCCGGTGGATGTCGTTCACGACCTCGAAGATCTTGTCGACCATGATCGGCGAAAGGCCCATCGACGGCTCGTCGAGCAGCAGCACGTTGGGCTGCGCCATCAGCGCGCGGCCCATCGCGAGCATCTGCTGTTCACCGCCGCTCATCGTGCCGGCCAGCTGGTTGCGACGCTCCTTCAGGCGCGGGAAGATCGCAAACACCTTGTCGATGTCGGCCTCGATCTGGGCGTTGTCGTTGCGAATGAACGCACCCATCTGCAGGTTCTCGGTGATCGTCATGCGGGTGAAGGTGCCGCGCCCCTCCGGCACCATCACCAGGCCTTGCTTGACGAGGTCCCAGGGGCCCTGTCCCTTGATCGACTTGCCCATGAATTCGATGTCGCCCGCCACCACCGGCTGAATGCCGGTGACGGCCTTCAGCGTGGTCGTCTTGCCGGCGCCATTGGCGCCGATCAGGCTGACAAGCTCGCCTTCGAAGACCTCGAAGGTCACGCCCTTCACCGCCTGGATACCGCCGTAGGCCACCTTCAGGCCCGTGACCTTGAGCATCGTCTTTGCCATGTTGCTTGCCTCCTGCTCAGTGGGTCTTGGCGCCGGCACCGAGGTAGGCCTCGATCACCTTCTCGTTCTTCTGCACTTCGGCCGCCGTGCCTTCGGCAATCTGCTTGCCGTAGTCGAGCACGGTGAGCCGGTCGCACAGGCCCATCACGAGCTTCACATCGTGCTCGATCAGCAGGATGGTGCGGCCGTCATTTCTGATCTGGTCGATCAGTTCACGCAGCACGACCTTTTCGCTTGCGTTCATGCCGGCAGCAGGCTCGTCCAGCGCGATCAGCTTCGGGTCGGTGGCGAGCGCCCGCGCAATTTCGAGGCGCCGCTGGTCACCGTAACTCAGCGTGCGCGCCTTGTACCCCGCGAAGCGGCCAATGCCGACATAGTCAAGGAGCTCCTGTGCGCGCTCGGTGATCGCGGCCTCTTCGGCCTTGAAGCCGCTGGTGCGGAACACCGCGCCAATCAGGCCTGAATGAGTGCGCACATGGCGGCCGACCATCACGTTCTCGAGCGCTGTCATTTCGGTGAACAGGCGGATATTCTGGAAGGTGCGCGCGATGCCCGCCTTGGCGACCTCGTGCACCGCCGTCGGCGTGTAGGGCATGCCACCGAGTTCGAAGCTGCCGGAGTCGGGCGTGTACAGGCCAGTGAGCACGTTGAAGAAGGTCGTCTTGCCGGCGCCGTTCGGACCGATCAGGCCATAGACCTGCCCCTTCAGGATCGTGATGCCAACGTCGGACAGCGCCTGCAAGCCGCCGAAGCGCTTCGAGACGCCGCTGACTTTAAGAATGGTTTCTGGCATGGTGGCGCCCCTCACTTGACAGTCGGCACGATCGGCGTGGCAGCGGGCGGAATCTGCTCGCTCGGCGCGAGGTGCGCATGCGGCTTCACGGGGAGTGTGTCGGGCGTGATGTCCTTGCCGTGCTCGGGCGAGGGCCACAGGCCGCGTGGGCGCGATAGCATGATGCCGATCATCGCCAGCGCCACCAGCAACTGGCGCAAGATGGATGCATCGAGCCGGCCGTCGGTCATCTGCTGCAACGGGCCCGCCACGTAGCGCAAGACCTCAGGCAGCGCCGCCAGCAACAGCGCGCCGACGATCACGCCGGGCAGGTGGCCGATGCCGCCCAGCACCACCATCGCGACGATCATCACGCTCTCTTGCAGCGAGAACGACTCGGGCGAGACGAAACCCGGGAAGGTGGCGAACATCACCCCCGACACACCGCCGAAGGTGGCCCCCATGCCGAAGGCCAG
>CANJKD010000174.1 GCA_947474415.1 Burkholderiales bacterium
CGCGAACGGCTCGCACGCGACACAGCGTGCAGCGTCTGCAGCCATGCCATGGTGGGGGCCACCTCCGAAGGCTTGTCAACGCAGGAACTGCGTCGAGCAAGACTTCGTGGCCGAGGTGCAGAGGCTGACCGGCAAGCGTGGTGTCGATGGGGTGGTCGACAGCGTCGGCGGCAAGACGCTGGCCGGCAGCGTGAAGGTGCTGGGCTGGCGCGGCTGGCTCGTGAGCGTCGGCAGCGCCGGGCGCGGTGGCTCGGCGGTGAATGCGTTCTGGCCATGGGCGCGCAACAACACGCTGCACGGCGTGCGGTTCGCCACCGGGTTGCCGCTCGAATACCGGCGTGTTGATGCGCTCGTCGCCGGGTGCCTGGCGCGTGTCGCGAGCGGCGAGTTGAAGGTCGAGGTCGCGAAGGAACTCGTGCTTGCCGAAGCGGCGCAGGCGCATGCCTTCATCGAAGGCCGCCATGCCCTCGGCCGGTTCGTGATGACGGCCTGAACGGCAGCGGCGCGCGCGGACATGCGCGAACCAGCGCCGACAATCGCCGCATGCCCAACCCCGCGCCGTCGCGCCTCGCGCTCTACCTCGACCTGATCCGCTGGAACCGGCCGGCCGGCAGTTACCTGCTGCTGTGGCCCACGCTCTCGGCGCTGTGGATCGCGGCCGGCGGCTTTCCTGGCTGGCACCTGCTGGCGGTGTTCACGCTCGGCACCTTCCTGATGCGCAGCGCCGGCTGCGCCGTGAACGACGTGGCCGACCGCGACTTCGACAAGCACGTGAAGCGCACCGCGCAGCGCCCGGTGACACGCGGTGCCGTGAGCCCGCGCGAAGCCCTGCTGCTCGGCGCCGTGCTGGCGCTGCTGGCCTTCGGGCTGGTGCTGACGACCAACGCCGCTGCGGTCGCCTGGAGCTTCGCTGCGCTGGCGGTCAGCATCGCCTACCCGTTCACCAAGCGCTTCTTCGCGATGCCGCAGGCAGTGCTGGGCGTGGCCTTCAGCTTCGGCATTCCGATGGCTTTCGCCGCCGTCAACGGCGGCGATTCGTGGATCTGGGCCGCCGTCAACGGCGGCGATTCGTGGACCTGGGCCGCTGTTCGGAGCGCCGTGCCGGCCCCGGCGTGGTGGCTGCTCCTCGGCAACCTGTTCTGGGTGCTGGCCTACGACACCGAGTACGCGATGGTCGACCGCGACGACGACCTCAGAATCGGCATCCAGACCTCGGCGATCACGCTCGGCCGCTACGACGTGGCGGGCGTGATGGCCTTTTACGCGGCCTATCTGGCGGTGTGGGCGATGGTGGGTGTTCAGCTTCAGCTCAGTGCGCCCTACTTCGCCGGCCTGATCGTGGCGGCGCTGATCTCCGGCTGGCATTTCACGCTGATTCGCAGCCGGTCACGCGACGGCTGCTTCCGGGCCTTCCGGCTCAACCACTGGCTCGGCTTCGCGGTGTTTGCTGGCGTGATGCTGCAATTTGGGTGGCGCTTCGCCTGAAGTGCGCGCGCGCCCGTGAATCCGTGTCACGATTCGTTTCGCTTCGAACCCTTTTGCTCTCACCATGACCCTCAAACGAATCATCCTCGCTGTGCTGGTGCTCGCCCTCGCGGTGGCCGCCTATTTCGCGTTCGTGCTCCACTGGAGCTATTCGTCCGGCGAACGCGCGGGCTGGATCCAGAAGCTGTCCGACAAGGGCTGGGTTTGCAAGACCTGGGAGGGCGAGCTTGCGCTGGTGTCGATGCCGGGCAGCGCCACGGTCGAGAAGTTTCTGTTCACCGTGTCGGACGATCAGGTCGCCGCCGAGATTGTCAAGGTGATGGGCAAGCGCGTGACGCTGCACTACGAAGAGAAGGTCGGCCTGCCGACCTCGTGCTTCGGTGAGACGCGTCACTACGTGACCAAGGTCAGCGTGGCGACCGACATCTCGCTGTCGCCCGGCGTGGTGGTGCAAGCGGCACCGGCCGGGCCGTCTGCATCGGCAGCCGCGAAATAGCGGCTGCGGCCGCACGCCGCACGCTTCGCGTATCAGGGATACAAGCCGCGTTCTTCGCGCGCGATCAGGATGCGCTCGCAAGCCACCGCGAAAGTGGCGGTGCGCAGGCTGACCTTGTGGCGGTCGGCCGTGTCCCAGATCTTGCGCAGCGCATCGACCATGATCTTGTCGAGCCGCAGGTTGATCTCGTCCTCGCTCCAGAAGAAGCTGCTGAAGTCTTGCACCCACTCGAAGTAGCTGACGGTCACGCCGCCGGCATTGCAGATCACGTCGGGCACGACGAGCACGCCGCGCTCGGTGAAGACGTCGTCGGCCGCCGGCAAGGTCGGGCCGTTCGCGCCTTCGAGCACGAGTCGGGCCTTGATGCGGTTCGCGCGGGCAGCGGTGATCTGGCTTTCCAGCGCGGCTGGGATCAGGATGTCGCAGTCGACATCCCAGAAGTCTTCGTTGTCGATGCGCCCGGCGTCCTGGTAGTTGCCGATACCGCCGTCGCGCTTGAGCACCGCCATCGTGTCGGCGATGTCGAAGCCTGCTCCGTTCACGAGCGTGCCAGTGTGGTCTTGCACCGCCACCAGCTTGGCACCGGCCTGCACGAACAGCTCGGCCGCCGAACCGCCCACATTGCCCATGCCCTGCACCGCAATGCGCACGCCGTCGAGGTTCAGCCCGATGCGCCGCGCCGCTTCACGGCCCGTCACGAACACGCCGCGGCCGGTGGCCTTGACGCGGCCCAGCGAGCCGCCCAGGTGCAGCGGCTTGCCAGTGACGACGCCGGTGGCGGTGGAGCCGGTGTTCATCGCATAGGTGTCCATCATCCAGGCCATGATCTGGCCGTTCGTGCCCACATCGGGCGCCGGAATGTCGCGCTGCGGGCCGATGATGATGCCGATCTCGCTGGTGTAGCGGCGCGTCATGCGCTCGAGTTCCTTGATCGACAGCAGCTTCGGGTCGACCCGGATGCCGCCCTTGGCGCCGCCGTACGGCAGGTTCACCGCCGCGCACTTCACCGTCATCCAGGCGCTCAGTGCCATCACCTCTTCGAGCGTCACGTCAGGGTGGTAGCGCACGCCGCCCTTGCCGGGCCCGCGCGACAGGTTGTGCTGCACGCGGTAGCCCTCGAAGTGGGTCACGGTGCCGTTGTCGAGCTCGATCGGCACATCCACGATCAGCGCGCGCTTCGGGCGCTTCAACGTCTCTGACCAGCGCGCCAGCGGGCCCAGGTAGGGCAGCACGCGGTCGACTTGCGAGAGGTAGGTGGTCCAGGCCGACTGCTCGGTCGGGTGCACGTAGGAGAGCTGGGTCATGGTGGTCTCGTGGATGTTGTGGTCATGCTCGGGCAGCGCGCAACGGGACCGCTCGTGACGCACCGTCGGCACGGCTGCTGCATGGGGCGAGACTGTAGGCCCGTGGCGTCGAAAAGTAGCGGCTGCGGCCATGCTGGCTTTGCATGATGTGTCTCGCATGCGGCATCGGCATCGAGGGCTCCCGGCGCGCCCTTCCCTGAGCGCCGGGCCGCCCCAAGCCAAAAGGCGACCCCGAGGGCCACGTCAGTGGGCCTCGTCGTGACCCATGGGGGTGGCCGCGTACCCGCAGCTGGGTTCGCGGACGGTGCCGGAGAGGCGTCTTTTGAGCGCCGGGCCGCCCCAAGCCAAAAGGCGACCCCCCCGGGGGGTGGCCGCGTACCCGCAGCCGGGGGCTGACATCTACGCGAACTCGTCACCGAGTTCGCGTGCGCGCACCTGCGCTGCCTTCAGCGCCGCCACGAACGCCGCCTTCACGCCAGCCGATTCGAGCGCGCTGATGGCCGCATGCGTGGTGCCGCCTTTCGAGGTGACGCGCTCGCGCAGCAGCTCGGGCGCGTCGTTCGAGGCCAGCGCCAGCGCGGTCGAGCCGGCGAAGGTGGCGAGTGCGAGCCGCTTGCCCTGCTCGGCCGACAAGCCCATCTCGCAGGCCGCCTGCACCATCGCCTCAACAACGTAGAACACATAGGCCGGCCCGGAGCCCGACACGGCCGTCACGGCGTCGAGGTCGGCCTCTTGCGCGACCCACAGCGTCTGGCCCGTGGGCGCCAGCACGGCCTCGACCGAAGCGCGGTCGGTGGCGTTCACGGCGCTGCGGGCGAACAGGCCCGAGATGCCCTGGCCGATCAGCGCCGGCGTGTTCGGCATTGCGCGCACGATGCGTTCGCTGCCGGTGGCGTGGGCGATGGAATCGCTGCGGATGCCGGCCATCACGCTCAGGTGCAAGGCCTTGCCGACGTGCGCAGCGCAAGGCGCGGCCGCTTCCTGGAAGTACTGCGGCTTGACCGCCCACACCACCATCGCAGCACTCGCCAGCGTGGCATCTACGGCGGCGAAGCTGCGCACGCCGAAGTCGGCCTGGAGCTTTTCACGCTGCGCCGCGCCGGGGTCGACGACGATGATCGAGCCGGGCACACGGCCGCTCTTGATCAGGCCGCCAATGATGGCGCTGGCCATGTTGCCGCCGCCGATGAAGGCCAGGGTGGATGTGTTCATGGGATCGGTTCGTCAGTCTGGAAGGGCTTCGAAGCCGAAGCCGAGGCCGCGGGCGCTCTGGCCATCGCAGCGCTGCGGGTGATGTCCAGCGAGGGCGGGTGCACGAGGGTCTGAAAGATGACGCAGTAGCGCTCGGTCAGGCGCAGCAAGGCATCGAGCTGCTCTTCGGACGCATCGGTGTCTAGCGTGATGTGCAGCCGAATCCTCTGCAGGCCGACCGGTACGTCCTTGGCCACGCCAAGCGTGCCGCGCACATCGAGGTCGGCTTGTGCCTCAAGCCTGGCGTCTCGCAGCGTGATGCCGAGCGCCGTGGCGACCGCGTTCAGCGTGACCCCGGCGCAAGCGACCAGCGCCTCGAGCAGCATGTCACCGGAACACGCGTTCAAGCCGTCGCCGCCACCGGTCGGGTGCAGGCCGGCCACTGCCATTCCCTTGCCTGTTTCGAGTTTGCAAGTGACGCCTTCGCCGAGGCGGCCCTGCGCGCGCAACGTGATCAGCGCGGCATCCGCAGACTCGCGGTAGCGTGCCTTCAGCGGGGCTTGAATGGAGCGCAGTTCTTCAGCGTTCATGGTGAGAGTTCTGGTGCAGGTCCGAGGTGAAGCCACAACGCGTGGCAGCTTGCCGATGATAGGCGTGCACCCTTCCAACAGCCCTCAGGCCGCTGTCAGTGCAGCCCCGCCAGCAAGGCCACATTGCCACCTGCCGCTGCGGTGTTGATGGTCACCGTCTGCTCGGCGCAGAAGCGGTACAGGTAGTGCGGCCCGCCGGCTTTCGCGCCGGTGCCGCTGAGGCCCTGGCCGCCGAAGGGCTGCACGCCGACCACGGCGCCGATCATGTTGCGGTTCACATAGACGTTGCCGATGCGCGCCGTTTGCGCGAGGCGCAAGGCGCGCGAGTCGATGCGAGTCTGGATGCCCAGCGTCAGGCCGTAGCCGAGCGCGTTGATCTGCGCGATGACCTGGCCGACGTCACCATTCCAGCGCACCACGTGCAGTACCGGGCCGAAGATTTCCTGCTTCACGTCGGCAATGTCCGCCAGCTCGAATGCGACCGGTGCGACGAGGCGCGGGAAGCTTGACGCGACCGGCGCCGCGCCGATCAGCCTGGCCTGCCCGCGCAGCCGGGTGATGTGCGTGCTAATGCCCTCGAACGCTTCCGCGTCGATCACCGGGCCGACATCGGTGGCGAGCCGCGCCGGGTCGCCGACGTCGAGTACAGCCAAGGCGCCGCGAATCATCTCGATCACGGCGTCCGCAATGCCTTCGTGCACGCACAGCAGGCGCAGCGCCGAGCAGCGCTGGCCGGCCGAGCGGAAGGCGCTCTGCACCACGGCGTCGACCACCTGCTCGGGTAGCGCGCTGCTGTCGACGATCATCGCGTTGAGGCCGCCGGTCTCGGCGATCAGCGGGACGATCGCACCATC
>CANJKD010000175.1 GCA_947474415.1 Burkholderiales bacterium
GCATCGGCCTGCAGCAGCGCGCGTAGCATGCCGGTGGTGTTGGCGTCACCGCCGGCGCCGGGGTTGTCTTGCGTGTCGGCGATGACGACCGGCTTGTCGGCCACGGCTGCCGGCGACAGCGACAGCGCGATGGCTTGTTCCACTGCCGCCAGCGGCTCATGCAGGTCCACGGTCCAGTCGGCGCGGCGGGCCACGGCCACTTCGGTGTGCAGGCTGTGCACGGCTTCGCGAACCACGGCTGCATCGGCGCCATAGCCGAACAACACCGGCCCGCACTCCTTGAAGTCGGCGGCCGAGAAACCCATCGAGAAGTTCAGCTCCACATCGTGCTGCGCTTCGAGTCGTTCGATCAGGGTGATCACCGAACGCGCGGGTTCCATCAGCGTGCACTGCGCGTTCAGCGGCAGCAGGAAGGGCACGCGTTCGGCGTGCATCGGGCGCGCCGCTGCCGAGGCGCTCAGCCGCCGGGCCAGCATCTGCGCCGCGCGTTCGCCGGTCGCACGCATGTCGACGTGCGGGTAGGTTCGGTAGGCGGTCATCGCGCTCGCCAGGCGCAACATGCGTGCGGTGACGTTGGCGTGCAGGTCGAGGCTCGTCACGATGGGCATCTGCGGCCCGACCACGGCGCGCAGGCGTTCGAGCAACTCGCCCTCGGCGTCGTCGGTGCACTCGGCCACGGCGGCACCGTGCAGATCGAGGAAGATGGCGTCGAAGCCACCCGCTTGCGCATCGGCCACAAGCTCGGCACAGATGCGCTCGACGGCCTCGGCGGTGATGCGGTTCGACGGCATCGCGCCGGCCCACACCGAAGGGACGAGCGTCCAGCCGAGGCCGACTGCGGCCTGTGCGAAGCCGCCGAGTGCGGTGCTGGTGGCCGCCATCTGTGCCAGCATGGCCGCACCGCGCGCATAGGCCGGGTAGCCGGCGCCGCAGGTGAAGGCTGCCCAGTCGGCCGGAGAGGGCGCGAAGGTGTTGGTCTCGTGGTGGAAGCCGGCTGCGAAGATTCGGGTCATGACAAAAGTGCGAGTTCCGCCTCGGTGAAGCCGGCTGCCAAGCGCGCGGTGTGGTTGAACGGCGGGCGCAGGCGCGGCGCCTGGTAGCGCCTGGCGAGCTCGCCGTACAGTGCGACCGGGTCGAGCCCGTCACGCCTGCACAGCCAGCGGTACCAGTGGTTGCCGATCGCGACATGGCCCACCTCATCGCGCAGGATGACGCCGAGGATCTCGGCCGCGCGCAGGTCACCGACCTGCTTCAGTTTGGCCTGCATCGGAGGCGCGGCGTCCAGCCCGCGCGCCTCCAGCGTGCGCGGCACCAGCGCCATGCGCGCGGTGATGTCGTGCGCGGTGCGCTGCGTCATCGCCCACAGGCCATCGTGCGCATCGAACTGGCCGTAGTCGAAGCCGATCGACTGCAGGTGCTCGCGCAACAGCGTGAAGTGCAGTGCTTCTTCGTTGGCCACGCGCAGCCAGTCGCTGTAGAAAGCCACCGGCATGGCGCTGAAGCGCCACACCGCATCGAGCGCGAGGTTGATCGCGTTGAACTCGATGTGGGTCACTGCATGCAGCAGCGCCGCTCGCCCTTCGAGTGTGGACGGCGAGCGCATCGGCACGTCTTTCGGCGGCACGAGGCGGGGCAGGGCGGGACGGCCTGGCAGTGTGGCCGGGGCCGCGAAGACCTCGGCCGGGTCGATGGTGGCCACATCGAGGCCGGCGAACAGCGCGCGGGCCTGCGCTGCTTTCTCGGCAGGGTCGGCGAGGCACAGGGCGGCGAGGGCGAGTCGTCTGGGATTCATCTCTAGAATTATCGGCTCTGACCTTCAGGTGATGCGCATGGCAATCTATCGACTCGACGAACAAACACCGCGCATGGCCGACACGGCCTGGGTTGCAGACAGTGCCCAAGTGATGGGTCATGTGGAGCTGGCGGAGGACACTAGCGTTTGGTTCGGCGCGGTTCTGCGGGGCGACAACGAGTTGCTGCGCATCGGCAAGGGCTCGAATGTGCAGGACGGTGCCATGCTCCATTCCGACCCCGGCTTTCCGGTCACGTTGGGCGATAACGTGAGCGTCGGCCACCGCGTGACGCTGCACGGCTGCACGGTCGGTGATGGCTCGCTGATTGGCATCGGTGCGGTGGTGCTGAATGGCGCGAAGATCGGCCGCAATTGCCTGGTCGGCGCCGGCGCATTGGTCACCGAAGGCAAGGAATTTCCCGATGGCTCGATGATCATCGGCTCGCCCGCCAGGGCCGTGCGGGAACTTTCACCGGCGCAGATCGAAGGCATGCGGCGCGGTGCGGCGCACTACGTGCAGAACGCGAAGCGCTTCAGGGCCGGTTTGGTGAAGATCGGATGAAGTCGAACCGGTTTTCGACCGACTTCGCGAGCACGGCGCCGGGCCACCCCGACGCGGGCGAGACCCCAAGGGCACGAAGGCGCTCCTCGTTGCCCCGGGGGGTCGGCGGCCGCACGCGGCAGTCGGGCGGCGGTCATGAGTGAAATCCATAAGTTCCTGTTCGAAGGCCTGCCGGTGCGCGGCATGCTGGTGCGTCTGACTGACAGCTGGCAGGAGGTGCTGGCGCACCGCGCCACCGCGGGCGATGCGTTCCCGCCGCCGGTGCGCGTGCTGCTGGGCGAGATGGCGGCGGCTGGCGTGCTGATGCAATCCAACATCCAGTTCAACGGCGCGCTGGTGTTGCAGGTGTTCGGGGACGGGCCGGTGAAGCTGGCGGTAGCCGAGGTTCAGCCCGACCTGGCGTTTCGCGTCACTGCCAAGGTGGTGGGCGAGGTGCCCGAGGCGGCGCGCCTGGAAGCCATGCTGAACGTGCACGGCCAGGGCCGTTGCGCGATCACACTCGACCCCAAGGACAAGCTGCCGGGCCAGCAGCCTTATCAGGGCGTGGTGGCGCTGCACGGTGACCACCGCGAGCCCCTGCAGGCGCTCAGCGAGGTGCTGGAACACTACATGCTGCAGTCGGAACAACTCGACACGCGGCTGATTCTTGCGGCCGACGACAGTGTGGCCGCCGGCCTGCTGATTCAGCGCCTGCCGGTGCAAGGCGAGGCCAACCTGCAGGGTGGCGCGCGCAACGAAGACCTGATCGGCCTCGACGAGGCCTACAATCGCATCGCGTTGCTGGCTGGCACGCTGACGTGCGAGGAACTGCTGACGCTCGATGCCGACACGGTCCTGCGGCGCCTGTTCTGGCAAGAGCCGTTGCGCCGCTTCGCTCCACAGGCAGGCAGCACCGGCCCGCGTTTCGAGTGCTCCTGCGCACGCACTCGCGTGGGCAGCATGCTCGTCAGCCTGGGCCGCGACGAGGTCGACAGCATCATCGAAGAGCAGGGCCGGGTCGAGATCGGCTGTGACTTCTGCGGCCGAAAATACCACTTCGACCCGGTCGATGTGGGCGAACTGTTCACCCCGGCGCATGACCAGCCGCCGGGTTCTGCCGCGACTCATTGATGAGCCACGCTTGAGTCACCATTCTTGATATGCCACGATTTCCGGAGCCGCCCATGCTGTACGCCATATTGAAGTCGATTCACCTGCTCGCGCTGATCGTCTGGATCGGCGGCATGTTCTTCACGCTGTTCTGCCTGCGCCCTTCGCTCACGGTGCTCGAAGGGGCAATGCGGCTGCGCCTGATGCAAGAAGTGCTGCGGCGCTTCTTCGGCGTCGTCAGCGTGGCGGCCGTGCTGGTGCTGCTGTCGGGCGCATGGATGCTGACGAGCGCGGCTCGCAGCGCGTCGAACGCGAGCATCGGCTTCAACATGCCGCTTGACTGGCATGTGATGGTGATCGGCGGCGTTCTGATGATCCTGGTCTTCGGCCACATCCGTTTCGTGTTGTTCAGGCGCTTGCAACTTGCCCTGAAGGCCAAGGACGGGCCGGCCGGCGCGATGGCGCTGGGCCGCATTCGCGCCTGGGTGATGCTGAACTTCGTGATCGGGGTGTTGATCGTCGTCGTGATGCGGCTGGGTTCCGCAGCGCTCTGACGCCGGCTGGGTTTCAGGGGCGCGGCAGCAGCGCTTGGCGCTCGCAGTTCGCGTCGCCGCAGCGTTCGCAATGCCAGTGCCAGCGAGCCGGGCCGACATTGGCATCGACGGATTCGGCCGGTGGGTCCATCGCGCGGCGCACGCTGGCCATGGCAGATTCCGAACGCGCTGAGCCGGAGCCCGACACGACCGCGTAAACGGCCCGTGCGCGGCCCAACGCCGCACGCACCCGTGCATCGACCGGTTCGCGTACCTGCGGGCCGTCGCGTTGCAGGCCGTCGGCTTGCCAGGCGACGTCGAGCGCGGTCAGCAGGGTCAGGTCACAGCGTGCATGGGCGGCCTGTGCGTCGGCATACAGGCTCGTGTCACCGAACACCTGGTCGCTGTAGACCGCGATCATCAGCGCGGTGGTGTCGGCGATGACGATGTCGTGATCGGCCGCAGTGGCTTCGATGCGGCGTGTCTGCTCGGCGGCGATGTGCGGCTGCTCGTCACGAAGTGGCGTGCGGCCCCGCGCATCGCAGAACTCGCGGAGGTACTCGCCGACCACCGCGATGCGGCAGGTTGGCGTGGCCAGCGCGGTTCGCAACGCCTGCGCCAGCGTGGTCTTGCCGGTGCTCTCGGCGCCGACCAGCGCGATCACGAACGCGCCGGTGTTCGCCACGTGAGCCATCGCTTCAGGCAAGGTCGGCGCGCAGCAGGCGCCGCCATGCACGCCAGCCGTAGAACGACATCACGATGAACAGGCTGTAAAGCAGCACCGTGAGCCACAGCCCCTTGTAGGCGAACAGCGCGACACTGACGACGTTGACGACGATCCAGGCCAGCCAGTTCTCGACATACTTGCGGCCGAGTAGCCACTGGCCGATGACGCTGGCGGCGGTGGGAAAGGCGTCCCACCAGGGCACGTCGGTGTCGGTGTAGTGCTTCAGGAACCAGCCGGTCGCCGGCCATGCGGCGTAGAGTGCGGCCAGCAGCAGCCAGCGGCCACGCGCCCGCAGTTCACGCACCTGCAGCGCGTGGCCGTCGGCCTGAGTGCCGCGCAGCCACTGCCACCAGCCCCACAGCGCCACCACCGCGAAGAAGATCTGCAGGCCCGCATCGCCGTACAGCCGGCTGTTCCAGAACAACGCGAAGTAGAGCAGCGAGCTGACGATGGCAAGCGGCCAGGCCCACGCATTGACGCGCATGTTGAGCAGCACCATCTGCAGCGCGAGCACGAAGGCGATGATTTCGAGCCCGCTGACCGGCTCGCCCCACAACGTGAAGGCAGTCGCGAACAGGGGCTGCAAGGATTGCAGCAGCGTGTCCATTCGACTGTTTCTCAGCGCATTTCGCGCAACAGGCCGCAGGTCACCGCTTGGCCCGCGCGACCTGCACGTAGATCTCGTCGGGCTTGAGCATGCCGAGTTCGTGGCGTGCCCGTTCCTCGACGATCTCCAGGCCTTCCTTCAGGTCGCGCACCTCCGCATCCATCTGCGCGTTTCGTGCCCTGGCCGTGGTGTTGTCCGACTGCTGGGCCGCCAGCTTCGCCGTCAGGTCCATCATGCGCGGTACGCCACCCTTGCCGAACAAGAGTTCAGCATGCACCAGCGCCAGCAGCGCGATCAGTGCGATGGAGACGTAGCGCATCGAAGGCGTGCAGGTCGAACGCCGGACCGCTTGGGGCCACGAAGGCGCCACTCGTGGCCCTTGGCCGGCCCGCATCCCCTCGGGGGATCGGCCAACGTACCCGTTGGACGCGAGGCTGTCATCACTTCAGGTTGTAGAACGCGGCGCGGCCGGGGTAGCTGGCCACGTCGCCCAGGTCTTCCTCGATGCGCAGCAGCTGGTTGTACTTGGCCAAGCGGTCCGAGCGGCTCAGCGAGCCGGTCTTGATCTGGCCGGCGTTGGTGCCGACCGCGATGTCGGCGA
>CANJKD010000176.1 GCA_947474415.1 Burkholderiales bacterium
CCAGCCCTGCCATCAGCCCCGACGGGCGCATGCTGGCCTACATCTCGCGGCAGGGCGGCGCGTTTCGCCTCTACACCCTTGACCTGACCGGCAATGCTCAGCCGGTGGCGCTGACAGACACCGGCGACGATGAACACCCGAGCTTCGCGCCGAACGGCCGGCTCATCATCTATGCCTCGCGTTTGCAAGGGCGCGATGTGTTGATGACGACGACGCTGGATGGCAAGATCAAGGCGCGGCTGATGTCCACGACGGCCGATGTGCGGGCGCCGGCGTGGGGGCCGTATGGCCGATGAGCGCGTTGCATGTTCTGGTGACACACCCCCGCAAGCCCCGACAACTTCGATGACAAGGATTCCGCAATGAAAACCCAACAAACTATTTCGGCCCGCGGCCTGTTCGCAGCCGTGCTGGTGGCCGGCCTCGCAGCCGGTTGTTCGAGCGTGAAGCTCGACAGCGACGTGCCGGTCGAAAGCCGCACCGCCACGCCGGCCGGGTCTGTCGGCGCCGGCGGCGCAGCCGGCGCGAACGCAGGCGGCGCGAGCCAGAGCCGTGTCACGTCGGTCGACCTTGCGGCCAAGGACGCCGCCGGCGCCAACGCCATCAACCAGCGCGTTGTTTACTTCGACTTCGACAGCTATGTGGTCAAGGACGAGTACCGCCCGACCGTCGAAGCCCATGCGAAGGCGCTGGCCGCCGACCGCAAGAAGCACCTCGCGATCGAAGGCCACACCGACGAGCGCGGTGGCCGCGAATACAACCTGGCGCTCGGCCAGAAGCGGGCCGAAGCGGTTGCCAAGTCACTGACCTTGCTGGGTGCAACCGATGCACAGGTTGAAGCCGTGAGCTTCGGCAAGGAGCGCCCGGCAGCGCAGGGCAGCGACGAGGCCGCATGGGCGAAGAACCGCCGCGCCGAGCTGAACTACCGATGAGCGCGCCGGGCCGCCCCCAGCGTGAATGCCTCCGCTTGGCGGAGTCGCACGAAGTGCGCAGGGTGCACGCAATTGGCCGCGTGTTTCAGGGCCACGGCCTGCGCCGTGTACTGGGCGGGCTCTGCGTGGGCGCAGCGCTGCTGGCGCCGGTGGCGCATGCCGGCATCTTCGACGACGACGATGCGCGCCGCGCGATCCTCGACCTGCGCCAGAAGCTGGAGCAGAGCAGCGAGTTGCAGCGCGTGCGCCAGGCCGAACAGATGACCGCGTTGAGCGCTCAGTCAGAACAGGTGACCGCGCTGAGCGCTCAGGTCGAACAGCTCAAGCGCAGCCTGCTCGACCTGAACACCCAGCTGGAGCTGATGCGCACTGACAACGCCAAGCTGCGCGGCCAGGGCGAGCAGCTCGCGCGCGACCTGGCCGAAGTGCAGCGCAGGCAGAAAGACATCCAGTCGGGTGTCGACGACCGCATGCGCAAGTTCGAGCCGCAGAAGGTCTCGCTCGACGGCAAGGAATTCAATGCCGAACCCGACGAGAAGCGCCAGTACGAGGAGGCGATGGAGTTGCTGCGCAAGAGCGACTTCGCTGCGACGGCGAACTCACTGGCCGCGTTTCGTTCACGCTACCCGGCCAGTGGCTACGGCGAATCGGCGCTGTTCTGGCTGGGCAATGCGCAGTACGGCAGCCGCCAGTACAAGGAGGCGATCACCTCGTTTCGGTCGCTGATCAGCACCGCGCCCGACAACCCCAAGACGCCGGAAGCGATGCTCGCCATCGCGAACTGCCAGGCCGAGTTGAAGGACACCAAGGCCGCGCGTCGAAGCATCGGCGAACTGATTACCGCCTACCCGAAGTCCGAGGCAGCGCAAGCGGGCCGCGACCGGCTCGCCACTTTGAAGTAGGCTGGCGGGATCTTCGTCGCAGGGCCCCGGGTTCGTAGAATCCTTCGATGCAAGAAGTTGATTTGAAGGCCTTGGGAACGCAGGTGCTGTGGGCCGCGTTCGGGCTGTCAGTGTTGTTCGGGGCGATTGCCCGCCGCACCCAGTTCTGCACCATGGGTGCGCTGGCCGACATCGTCACGATGGGCGACTGGACCCGCATGCGCATGTGGGTGCTGGCCATGGGCGTGGCGATCATCGGCTTCAACGCCATGGTGGCGCTGGAGTGGCTGGAGGCGTCGAACAGCATCTACGCGGGGCCGCGGTTGACGTGGCTGTCGGTGATCGTCGGGGGCGCGATGTTCGGGTTCGGCATGGTGCTGGCATCGGGCTGCGGCGCGAAGACGCTGGTGCGCATCGGCGGGGGCAACCTGAAGTCGCTGGTCGTGCTGATCGTGCTCGGCGTCGCCGCGTTTGCGACACTGAAGGGCATAACCGCCGTGGCGCGAGTCGCAACGGTCGATGCGGTAGCCATCAATTTCGGTGTTGGCCAGGACCTCCCTTCCCTGCTCGCGGTGCCGACCGGTATGCCCAAGGCGACGCTGGCGGCCGCGATCGGGCTGGCGGTGGGGGGTGGCTTGATCGCCTGGGCCGTGATGCGGGCCGAGGGGCGCTCGTTCAACAACCTGCTCGCCGGCGGCGGGTTGGGCGCGATTGTCGTTGCGGCATGGTGGGTATCGGGTCGGATGGCCCATGTGGCCGAAGACCCGAGCACCTTGCAAGAGGCTTTCGTGGCCACCAACTCGAAGCGAATGGAGTCTCTGAGCTTCGTGGCGCCCGTGGCTTACACGCTCGACTGGCTGATGTTCTTCAGCGACAAGAGCAAACTGCTGACGACCGGCATCGTTTCAGTGCTCGGTTTGTTCTCTGGCTCGGCCGTGCATGCGATGCTGACGCGCAGCTTCCGCTGGGAAGGGTTCCGCGATGCTCAGGACACAGGCAGGCACTTGCTCGGCGCGCTGTTGATGGGTGTGGGCGGCGTGACCGCGCTCGGTTGCACGGTGGGGCAGGGCTTGTCGGGCGTCTCCACGCTCAGCCTGGGCAGTTTCATCGCTCTCATGGCCATCATCGGCGGCGCCGTGGCGGCCTTGCGCTGGCAAGCCTGGCGCATTGATCGGGTCGTTTGAGATGACCGCCAACGTGGTGCCTGCCGATGCCATCGCCCGGCCCGATCCCGAGCGGCGCTTCGGCGGCTTGCGGCGCTTGTATGGGGACGCGGGCTATGAGCGCATTCGTGCCGCTCGCGTGGCCGTTGTCGGCCTGGGTGGCGTCGGTTCCTGGGCTGCAGAAGCATTGGCGCGCAGCGGCGTCGCGTCGTTGACCCTGATCGATCTCGATCACGTTGCGGAATCGAACATCAACCGCCAGGTGCAAGCCGTGGGCACGACGATCGGCCAATCGAAGGTGCAGGCCTTGCGCGAGCGCATCGCCGACATCCACCCGGGTTGCGAGCTGATCGGCATCGAGGAATTCGTCGATGATGGCAACTGGCCAGCGCTGCTGCCGCAACCGGTCGACGTAGTGATCGACGCCTGCGACCACGTGCGCGCCAAGTGTGCGATCGCGGCGTGGGCCTTGCAGACTGGCGCCGGGCTGGTGGTGGTGGGGGCGGCGGGCGGCAAGCGCCAGCCGCAGGCGGTGCAGGTGGACGATCTGGTCCTCGTCACACACGACCCGCTGTTGGCATCGTTGCGCCAGCGCCTGCGCAAGCAACACGGCGCTGCACGCACCGGGCGGATGGGCGTGCAGTGCGTGTTTTCGCGCGAGGCCGTGGCCGCGCCGGAGCAAGCCTGCGATGTCGATGGCAGCCTGAACTGCAACGGCTATGGCTCCAGCGTTGGCGTGACCGCCACGTTCGGGATGGTGGCCGCCAGTCTCGCGCTAGAATTCATCGTTGGGTGCACATGACTTGGTGCCGTGTCGAGCTATAATTGAAGGCTTGCCGGGTTGTTAGCTCAGTTGGTAGAGCAGTAGACTTTTAATCTATTGGTCGTGGGTTCGAGCCCCGCACAACCCACCAAGTGCTTCGCGGTGTCCGGAAGCATCAAGAAGGCAGCGGGAACGATTTCAAAGAATTTGGGGCTCTTAGCTCAGTTGGTAGAGCAGCGGACTCTTAATCCGTAGGTCGAGTGTTCGAGTCACTCAGGGCCCACCATAGGTAAAACGAGGGGTCTGACACCGATGTCAGACCCCTTTTGTTTTAGGCATCTAAGCGCGGGTGTAAGCGCTGAAACACCGCCCTGCGGATGCGATGATTCCGCATGACCTGCGAGCAACAATGATCGGCCCCTATCCCGATGGGCTCGTGGGTCTGATCGGTCAGCCCAGGCTCAGCCAGTCGAAGCCCGTCAACGCGTCGGCCACGCAAATATCGGCGAGTCGGGTGCCCCAGGCTTGGGCCAACGCTGCACGGGCGAATTCGGGCCGATTGTTCTGTTCGCTCAGATGGGCTGCCACCACGAACTGCAGGCCGGAGTGGGTGCAGGCGGCAAGAATTTCTGCCGAGGTGTCGTTCGCAAGATGCCCGAGGCGCCCGCCGATGCGCGCCTTCACGGAAGCCGGGTAGCGCGAGGCAGCAAGCATGCCGCTGTCGTGGTTGCACTCCAGCAGCAGCGCGTCGCAGCCCTGCAGGTGGGCGATCAGGTGTTGCGTGATCGAGCCTGCATCGGTGAGTACTCCCAGCCGACTTTCGCCATCGGAGCAGTTCAGCTGCAGCGGCTCCCGGGCATCGTGGGCCACCGTGTAGGGCATGATCTGCAAGTCACCGAGGGCGATGGCCTGCCCGTCGCGTGCGAAGTGCAGCAGGCCGGCCAAGTCGGGTTCGCCGATCGCCTGCCAGGTGCCCCGGCTCATCCAGACAGGCACTCGATACAAGCGCGCCAGCGCCACGGCGCAACCAATGTGATCGCCATGTTCGTGGGTCACGAACACGCCGTCGATGTCATCCGGTTGCAAGCCGGCGCGGCCGAGTCGCAGGCTCAGTTCGCGCAAGGAAAAGCCACAGTCGATGAGGAGCCGGCTGGTGGTCGATCCATCGCTCGCCTCCACCACTGCGGCATTGCCGGCGCTGCCACTGCCCAGGCTGCAGAAGCGCATCGCCCGGCACCTTCCGCGCGCGCCTGACCTACTTCAGTTCTTCGAGCAGCAGGGTCGTGATGCGCTTGCCGGCGTCACCGTTCTCGGCGGCCCCCTGGCCGTTCACAACCGACACCGTGCTGCGTTCGCCTTCAGCCTTCACGGCCACGCGGTAGCGCGCCAGCGCGGCGAGGTTGTCCTTCTTGCCGAAGCTGAACAGTTTCGCGATGAAGTTGGGCTCGTCCTTGCCCGCGAATGCGGGGTCGGCATAGCGGATGAAATAGACGCCCTGGGTGCGGTCACGGTCTTCGACCGTGAAGCCGCTGCGATCAAGCGCCACGCCGACACGGCGCCAAGCCCGGTCGAAGCCGTCATCGACTTGCAGCGTGGCGGCAGGCCGGTCGGGCAGCAAGCGTGCGCGCGCTGCAGCCGCAGGCCCGCTGGTGGCCACCACGGCCGCTTTCGTCACTTCTTCCGTGGCGCCCAGCTTGAGCATCAGGCGCGACAGCATTTCGCCTTCGAGTTGCGGGTCGGCCAGGCGCGGTTGCCAGGCCGTGGTGTCCTTCCGCTCGCCGCGGACCACCTCGATCATGCCGCGGTGCGTAATGTAGACCTCGCTGCCGCCACCATCGACGCGCTCGACGCGGGTGCGGAACTTGTCGAGTTCACCGGTCGAATAGGCGCCGTCGAACACCTTGCCGATCATGCCGCGAATGAGGTCCATCGGTATCTTGCCGCGGTTTTCCGCCCAGTCGGTTTCCATCACGCCCGCCGCCGCCTGGTCTTGAACCAGGACGAACCCCCGCTCCTTCCAGAAGCCCTGCACCTGGGGCCATAACTGCTCAGGCGTCAGGCTGGTGCGCAGCCAGCGCTCGTTGCCAAGCCGCTCCATGCGAACCTCGCCGGCAGACTGCGCCGCCACGGTCAATGACCGCACGGTGGCCGGCGCTGCCGCCGCCGTA
>CANJKD010000177.1 GCA_947474415.1 Burkholderiales bacterium
AATATGTGCTGTCCATCCGCACGTCCAACGCGGGCATGGTCACGGTCAAGACGACGACTGGCGCCTTCGGCGACACCACGCTCGACGGGACGACGATGACCCTGACACCGTACCTGACCGACACCGCGGTGTTGACCAATGCCAACGTCAACGTCCCGGTGTTCAAGTGGGTCTGCGCGCCCGGCACGATCCCCGCCAAGTTCCTACCCGGCTCCTGCCGCGGTTGAGCATCCGCTCGCGTTGGCATGAGAGGGCGGCCGGTTGGTCGCCTTTTCTTCGGCCGCTGCGACCGCCTCGCCAATCGCGCTTCGCGCAGCCGTCACCGGACATGTTTGAAACCTGTGACATTTTGTGTCCAACCCGACCGGCCCTGTCTTGCGGGTTTCCAAAAGCTGACTGTTAGCGTCAGATTCCTGGACCTATTTCACGCCCCGCTGCCCCGGCTGCGATGGCATGGCGCCTGCAATCTGGTTCAGCGTCACCCCCCATTACCCCCGGAGATATTAATCATGAAGCGTCGCGTTCAGTCTGGTTTCACCCTCATCGAATTGATGATCGTCGTTGCGATCATCGGCATCCTGGCGGCGGTTGCGTTGCCGGCTTATCAGGACTACACCAAGCGTGCCAAGGTCTCGGAGGTGGTGCTGGCCGCTTCGGCCTGCCGCACGAACATCACCGAAGTTGTTCAGTCCATCTCCAGCTCGGTTCTGCCAGCTGCCGACAACTGGGGCTGCGAAGCGAATATCGCTGAAGCCGTCGGCAGCGCGCCGACCAAATATGTGCTGTCCATCCGCACGTCCAACGCGGGCATGGTCACGGTCAAGACGACGACTGGCGCCTTCGGCGACACCACGCTCGACGGGACGACGATGACCCTGACACCGTACCTGACCGACACCGCGGCGTTGACCAATGCCAACGTCAATGTGCCGGTGTTCAAGTGGGTCTGCGCGCCCGGCACGATCCCGGCCAAGTTCCTGCCTGGCTCCTGCCGCGGCTAAGCCTCAGCTCTCGCTAGCTTGAAAGGGCGGCCATCGGGCCGCCCTTTTTTCTGCACGGTCAACATCCGTTTTGAATGAGCGCGATTACCCTGTTCTTTGGTGGCCTTCTCGGCGTGGCGTCCTGGCTCGTGCCCAACCACTACTTGCCCTGGCTGTCGTTCCACGCCGAGTTCCTGATGGGTGCTGGCGGTTTGCTGGTGCTGATCGGCGCCCTGGCGCGCAGTGCACCAGGCCGGCTGCCGATGCCGGCTTTGACCGTCGCCACCCTGCTGGTCGCCTGCGTGCCCTTGCTTCAGGCCGCCACCGGCCTGATTCTGTTCGCAGGCGACGCCTGGATGGTCTTCGAGTACCTGCTGGCGTTCGCGCTGGCGCAGGTTCTGGGCCAGTTGCTCACCCACCGCATTGGTGCGGATGCGCTTTTCGAAGCGATTTCAGCCCTGTTCCTGGCCGCCTCGCTGGCTTGCGTCGGCCTGCAGTTGATCCAGTGGCTGCGCTTGCCGGGCCTGGGCATCTTCTCGATCGAACTGGCGCCCTTGCATGCGCCCTACGCGAACGTGGCGCAGCCGAATCACCTGGCGTCTATGCTTTTTCTGGGCGTTGTCGGCTTGCTCTTTCTGTACGAACGCGGCCGCGTGCGCGGCGCAGTGGCCGTGGCGGCATATGGCTTGCTGGGGTTCGGGATGGTGATGACGGCCTCGCGCACGGCGTGGCTCACGACGGGCCTGGCCGCCGTCGGGCTGTGGCTCGCCTGCGGGCGCGCGCCGCTTCGGATCGGCCGGCTGGGCGTGACCGGGGCGGCACTGGCGTTCCTGTTCCTGCTGCTGACCTGGACGCCGCTGAACGACCTGCTGCTGCTGTCGCCGGGAAGAACCTTTGCGGTTCAGTCGCAGCTTGGGCCGCGGCCGTTGTTGTGGGCCACGATGGCGAGCGCGATCGCATTGCAGCCATGGTTCGGCTACGGCTGGAACCAGGGCCTGGTCGCGCAGAGCCGCGTGGTCGACCAGTTCCCCGCCAGCGGCCGCCTGATCCAGAACAGCCACAACCTGGTGCTGGATCTGGCGGTGTGGAACGGAGTGCCGCTGGCGTTGGCGCTGTGCGCGCTGCTCGGCTGGTGGTTCTGGCGCCATCTGCGGCTGAGCCGCTCTGCTGCGCAGCTCTGCATGCTGACCGGAACGGGCGCGGTGTTCGTTCATGCGATGCTCGAATTCCCGCTGAGCTACGCCTACTTCCTGGTGCCCGTGGGTTTAATGATGGGTGCGATGGACGCGGCGGCTCCGTCGCTGTCCCCGCTGCGCTTGCCCAAGCCGGCGGCCTGGGCGCTCGTGGCGGTGGCCGGCGGCCTGTTCGCGGCCATCGCCGCCGAGTATGTTGAAGTGGAAACCAACACCCGGACCCTGCAACTTGAACTGGCCCGTGTGGGCACCCACAAGATCGTCAGCACGGCGCCCGACCTGGTATTGCTGACGCAAATGGGCGCCTACCTTCGGTTTGCTCGCATCGAGCCCCAACCCGGCATGAGCCCTGACGAACTGGCCTGGATGGGCCGGGCAATCGGGCGCTTTCCCTATGCGAACGTGCAGTTCAACGTGGCAGCCGCGAACGCGCTGAACGGCCATCCCGAGGCCGCAGGCCAGATGCTCGCCCGGCTCTGCCATCTGCACACGCGGCAAAACTGCCTGCACGAGTTGCGCGAATGGCGCGCGCTGGCGTTGGAGTACCCGCAACTGAGTGCTGTGCCACTGCCGCCCTGACGGGTGGACGCCAATGGCGTTGCCTCCCGCCTTGCGCTGGCCGGCCAGGCATGACCGCTGCAGCACAATCGCAAGCTCCCCGCTACTCGCGCTTCCTGACATGTTCGAATCCGTTTTTGCGAACCGGCGGCCGCGTGCCGTGGCGATCCACCTTGCTGCCAGTGCCTTGCTCGCCGGCCTGGCGTCGATGCTGGTATTCCTCGTCTGGTACCCCCGGCCGTTCGATGCCATCGCCGGCGGGGCCACCCTTTTCCTGATGCTGGTCGGTGTGGATGTGGCCCTGGGCCCGGCCCTGACCGCCGTGGTGGCCAGCCCCGCCAAGCCACGGCCTGAACTGCGGCGGGATCTGATCGTGATCGTGCTGTTCCAGCTCACTGCCATGGCTTACGGCCTGTACACGGTGGCGCTGGCGCGGCCGGTGTTCGTGTCGTTCGAGGTTGATCGATTCCGGGTTGTCGCTGCAGCCGATATCGAGCCCGGCGCGTTGCAAGACGCTCCCACCACGCTGCGCGCGTTGCCCTGGACCGGGCCGCAATTCATCGCTGCCATCAAGCCGGTGAACCCGGGCGAACAGATGCGCTCGCTGGAGCTCGGGCTGGCCGGGCTCGACCTGTCGATGATCCCGGCCAACTGGCGCGACTACGCTTCCCAGACCGAAGCCGTGTGGCGCGCTTCAAAGCCCGCTTCGGCCCTGCGCGCGCGCTATCCGCGGTCAGCCCCTGAGGTCGCCGCCATCGCGGCTCGTGCCGGCCAGCAACCAGAGGCGCTGCGTTGGTTGCCGTTGATGTCACGCCATGCGAGCTGGGTCGCGCTGGTCGCCGCGCCCGATTCGCGCGTTGTTGGCTACCTGCCGCTGGACGGATTCTTCTAATGACCGTCGCGAACGAACCGCAGCCGTTCGATGCCGGCGGCGCCGCCTCGGTCATGGTTGCCAGTGCCGCCCTCGCCATGCCGATGCTGCTGGCCTTCAACCTGCCGCCGTCGTCCACCTTCCTGAACCAGGCGGCAGCGCTGATCGGCTGGGGCGGTTGGCTCACGCTGCTGGCGGCGTCGCTGCGGCGCAGCCGCGAGTGGCCGGGCGGCAGCGGCCTGGCTGCATTGCAGGGCGTCTTCGGCGTGCTGCTGCTGTCGGCCCTGGCAGCGCCGCTCTGGACCCGCCAGCCGTGGTCGCTCGCCCTCTCGGGCGCGGGGATGATCGCAGCCGCCGCGCTCGCCGCGCAAGTGGCCGCCACCCTGCAACGTGCAGACCTGGGCCACGCGGCGTTCCGTGCCTTCTGCATCGGCATGGTGGTGGCGGCCTTGCTCAGCAGCCTGATCGGCATCCTGCAGGTGTTCGCTCCGGCATGGGCCGATGGAGACTGGATCGCGGTCACCTCTCGGCCTGGCCGCGCGGTGGGCAACATGCGCCAGCCGAACCACCTCAGCACCCTGCTGCTCTGGGGCGTTATCGCCGTGGTCTGGCTCGGTGAGGCGCGTGTGCTGCGGCGTGGCGTCGATACGGCGCTGGCGGTTGTGTTCATCTTCGTCGTCGTGCTCAGCAGCTCGCGCACCGGTGCGGCCGGCATGCTGATGCTGGCCGTATGGGGCGGGCTGGACCGGCGCGTGTCGAAGCGTTCGCGCGCGCTGTTAATGCTGGCGCCGGTGATCTACGCGGCCGTCTGGTTCGGTGCCTCGGCCTGGGCCGACCAGACCCACCAGGTGTTCGGTGGCGAGACCCGCTTCAGCACCAAGGGCGACATTTCAAGCTCGCGCTACGGCATCTGGTCGAACACGATTTCGCTGATCAGGATGCACCCGTGGTTCGGCGTGGGCTTCGGTGAATTCAACTTCGCCTGGGCGCTCACGCCGTTCCCCGGCCGGCCGGTTGCGTTCTTCGACCACACCCACAACCTGCCGCTGCAGTTCGCCGTGGAGCTCGGCCTGCCGCTGGCTGCAGTCGCCGTGGCCGGACTGTGCTGGGCCCTGCTGCGCGCGCTGCTGCTGGCCTTGCAGGCACGCGAGTCGACCGACCCCGGCCAGGCGCCGATGCGCCGCGCTGCCTTCATGATGATCTTCATGGTGTGTGTGCACAGCCTGCTGGAATATCCGCTGTGGTACGCCTATTTCCTGCTGCCGGCGGCGTTTGCGCTCGGGCTGTGCCTGGGGCGGCCGGCCGCAGCTTTGAAAGCGCCATTTCATGCGCCATCGAAGGTGCCAGTGCCCGCGCCAGCGAACCCCCACACCACGCGGCCGTTGCTGGTGGCGTCCATGCTGCTGATGATCGGCGGGCTGGCGTCGGTGTGTGACTACATGCGCGTCGTCGTGATCTTCGCCCCGCTCGAGGGCGCCGCGCCGCTCGCGCAGCGCATCGAAGACGGCCGGCGCAGCTGGTTCTTCGCCCACCATGCGAACTACGCGGCCGCTACCACCACCGACCACCCAGCTGAAGCAATGGGCTCGTTCAAGAGCGCCACCCACTACCTGCTCGATTCGCGCTTGATGATGGCCTGGGCCAAGGCCCTGAACGACGCTGGCGACTCCGACCGTGCGCGCTACGTGGCGCAACGCCTGCGCGAGTTTCGCAACGAAGGCGCTGCGGCATTCTTCGAACCCTGCGCCGAGCCAGCCCCACCCGGCGTTGCGCTGCCCTTCCAGTGCCTGGAGCCACAGCGGCCACTGCGCTATGAGGACTTCAGGTGAGCTTGCCTCATCCAAGGGTCAAGGCCTGACGGAGATCGTGACTTGACTTTCATCACCGAAGGCCTTGGGCGAAGAGAGGGGCGCGCGTAGCGCAGCCCCGCGCTTGTGGTCACCCCGCGCGCTTGCCTGATCGGTTGCGGGCCCGGCAGCGCGAATCGGACAATCTCATCAGGCCGGGCTGACCCAATCCCCCGACTTCCCGCCGTGCTTCTCCAGCACCCGAATCTCGCCCATCACCATGCCGCGGTCGGCGGCCTTGCACATGTCGTAAATGGTCAGCAGACCGATCTGCACGGCCGTCAGCGCCTCCATCTCGACGCCGGTGCGGCCAAGCGTTTCCACCTGCGCGGTGCAGCGCACGCTGCTGGTCGCCGCGTCGGTCTGGAACTCGACCGTCACCCGTGTGATCGGCAACGGGTGGCACAGCGGGATCAGCTCCGACGTGCGCTTGGCCGCCTGGATCGCCGCGACGC
>CANJKD010000178.1 GCA_947474415.1 Burkholderiales bacterium
CTGCGCGGCTTTGCCAGCCGCCTGCGCTGGCACTGCCACTTCATGCAAAAGCTCGAAGACGAGCCGGCCATCGAGTGGCGCAATGTGGCGCGCACGGTTGACGGGCTGCGGCCGGGCGATGGCCGGCACGAAAGTCCGGTCGACACCGAACGCTTGCAGGCCTGGTGCGAAGGCCGCACCGGCTACCCGATGGTCGACGCCTGCATGCGCCAGCTGCGCGCCACCGGTTGGCTGAACTTTCGCATGCGGGCGATGCTGGTCAGCTTCGCCGCCTACCACCTGTGGCTGCACTGGCGCGAGCCGGGGCTCTTTCTGGCCCGCCAGTTCCTCGATTTCGAGCCCGGCATCCATTGGAGCCAGATGCAGATGCAGTCGGGCACGACCGGCATCAACACGCTGCGCATCTATTCGCCGGGCAAGCAGGCACGCGATCAAGACCCGCAGGGTCTGTACATCCGGCAATGGGTACCAGAGATCGGCAGCGCGGCTTACCCGGCTCCGATCGTGGACGAACGCACCGCAGTGGCGGCAGCGAAGGAAAAGCTCTACGGCCTGCGCCAGACCCGCGAAGCACACGCCGAAGCCAACGCGATTCAGCACAAGCACGGCTCGCGAAAAAGTGGCTTGCCACCGTCAGCGCCCACCAAGCGCCGCGCGCCAGCCGCGCCGGATGGCCAGGGCCAATTGTTCTAGTCGGGCCGCCAACCCCAATCACGGCGAGACCTTCATGAACCTGTTCAACAAGCTCCCCGGAGCTTGCGCCCTCGGCACCTGGGTTGGGACACCTCATCTGGCGGCGCCTGCCGCCATCCTGCTGTGAGGCACGCTGCTGACACTGGCGCTGGCAGGGGCGAACACGCGCTGTTGCTGTGGGACTTCACGATGTACGGGGGGTGCTGCTGCACTGGACACTGCTGCTGACATTGGCCGTTGGGTGCTTCATCATCAGGTTCATGAAGGGGCCGGCGTACGTGGCCGACGCCTACCCATTTTCGGAGGACAACGGTGCATCGATCACCCGGCCTTGAGCGATGAGCGCGTCGATGCGCACCATGACCAACGCGCCGTTCGCCGAGTACGGATCGAAATCGGGCCAGACGATCCTGGTTTGCGGGTCCAGGTCTGACAGACTGGCGCGCGCCATGGACCATTCACCGTAGCGCCGCCTGGTGATGCTTTCGCAGTGGATCAACTCCAGATCCTTGTGGCGCGAGTCAGCCGAGATGCGGGCGTACAGGCGCGTCACCGTGCCACGCTCACCTTCCAGTGCCTGCAGGAACACGCCCTGGCCTTCGCAGAGCACGCCGGTGATGTCGTTCTGCGTGTTCCAGTAGTGTTCCTTGTGCAGAATCGAATTGGTCAGCGTACGGGTCTGCGTGTCGACCGCTCTGCTCACGTAGATCAGGCGAATCAGCATGGTTCAGATGTCCGGGAAAATTCCGAGGGTGGGCACAAAGGCATCGCAAGCGTGGTGGCAAGTGGAGGCTCGCGAAAGCCTTGCGCCGAGCTCACAGAGGCTAGCAAGTTGACCGCCAACGCGTGGTGTTCGCGGCAGGGCAAGCACCGCCCCAGGCGCTGGCCATTGAAGCCGACAGAGTCGCGCCGCACCCGTTCCCGGCACCGTCACCGGCCGTCGCAACTTTCGGCTCTGTTGAATTTCAAGTGGGTTGCCGGGCGTGATGGTTGATGGCGCGGAAGTCGAGTTTGCCGGCGATCAGGAAGATGACGGTTTTGATGGTGGACAGGCGCGTGAAGCCGCGAGCGCGGCGCTTGGCGGCCTGGAACAGGCCGTTGATGGCCTCCAGGAATCCGTTGGTCTGACGGGTTTGCGCCCAAGCCACGATACCCTCCAGGTGGCGGCGCACGAGGGCGGCGACCTCCTTCATCGGCTCGACCTTGGAGCGCATGACGCAGATGCACCAATGGGCGAGCATGGCGCGCACCACGTTGACCTGCTTGCGCTGCAGGATCTCGCGCAACTGCTCCTTGTAGAGCCACGCTCGAGCCGTGCGCACGGTGGTCATCCTGGCGATCAAGGCGTCGAGGTCAGCTGCGGCTGCGGGCTTCAAGCGCGCGCGCTCCTTGAGCAACGACCAGCGCATGCCCTTGAGGGACTTGGTCGTGCGCTGCTCGATGCGGCGCATCTTGTCCACGGCCGCGTTGGCGTGCCAGACGACGTGGAATTTGTCGAAGGTGATGCGCGCGTTGGGTAGCTCTTCGGTGACGCCCTTGATGAACGCCGGCGACATGTCGATGCTCACCGAGTCGATCTGCTCGGGCGGGCAGCCGTGGTCATTTAGGTAGGCCGCCAGATCTGAGATCATTTTGGCGTCGCGCCCTTCGGTGACAAACAGCACCCGGCGCTCGAGCGCGTCGGCGGCCAGCGTCACGTAGTCGTGCCCGCGGGCACGCGAGGTCTCGTCCATGGCCAGCGCCTTCACTTCGCTGAGGTCGGCCAGGCCCAAGGCGATGTCCACGTAGCGCTCACACACCGCCATGACGCGGTGTGCCGACTCGCCCACAAGGCGCGCAACGGCCGCGAACGGCATCTGTGCGGCAAGCATCAGGCCGAACGCCTCGAACAGCAATGTGAAGCCCGACAGGCGACCCGCGAAGTCAGGCTCGACCAGGCGCACGGAGCCGTTGGGCAGCTTCACTCTGGGCGTGCGCACCTGCAGCACGCACTCGTGCTGGAAGAAGTTCATGTGCCGGTAGGACTTGGTCACCGTGTCGTGCACCGGGTGCACGCCTTCGTGGCCAGACACGGCAAATCGGCTGCCCGTCCTGAAGTCGATCAGCACTGTCAGCACCTTGGCCGCTTCATCGAAATCCACCGACACCACAGACCATGGATCGGCAATCCCCAGCGCCGCCTCAAACACCTTGGCCGTCATCAACGCTCCCCTTTCCGATGCTCAACGTGACGCAAGACTACCCACTCGGAATTTGAGAGAGGCCATAATTTCCTACCCTGCTCCCTAGCCCTGTCGCATCGATGGCCGACCGCCCACCGCCCCAAGTCCACCGCCTGCTTTATCGGGAGCCGATGCCGGGTCACGACTACTGGGTGCTCGACGACGCACTGGCGAACCCGCACGAACTGCGCGAACGCATGCTTCAGCGCACCGACTGGACCCAGGGCGCGCCTTACCGCCCCGAGAGTTGGCCCGGCATGCGCGCGCAGCCCGCGCTGCAGCCTGCGGAACTGGCCCCGTTGGAAGACTGGGTGCGCGCCCAAACAGGCCGCAAGCGGGTGTTCCAGCCGGCCGTGGGCGGCGCTGACCAACTGAACCACAACTGCATCCAGGTGGTCGCCGCGCACGAGGCATCGGCCCGCCCGCACACCGACTCGCGCGCGCTGTGCCGCTATGCCGCCGTGCTGTACCTGTCACCCGACGGCCCCGAGCATGCCGGCACCACCTTCTTCCGCGTGCGCCTGCCCGACGGCTCACTGGGCGGCAACATGATCGCGTCACGGCACACCAACCTGGTCGAGGCACTGGGCACGCGCTTCGTGCCGCCCGGCCTGTTCGTTCCCGACGTGTCGGTGGACTACCGGTTCAACCGGCTGCTGCTGTATCGCGCCGACCTGATCCACAGCGCGACCACGTACTTCGGCAACGCACTGGCCGAACGCCGCATGGCGGCCGTGTTCTTCTGGTTGGCAAACTGAAGCGCCGGAGCCGGGCCCGATGCCGGGCAGCGAACGCCGGCTTGCGCCACGTCTTGGGCACTCTCGTATCCTCCACGCGCAGATTCTTGCTGCGCCGCTTCCTCCCATGAATTCAACCCACACGCCCAGCCCCGCAGCCAGCCCGAAACCGCAGCCCGGTGGCTTCGCGCAGCGCGGCCGGCTCGGGCCCGAATGGCTCACCTGCCTCGTCGTCAGCGCGCTCTGGTTCGGGTTCACCGCAGGTCTGCGGCCGCTGGCCATTCCGGACGAAGGCCGCTACGTCGGTGTCGCCTGGGAAATGCTGCGCAGCGGCCACTGGATGGTACCCACGCTGGACGGCATGCCGTTTTTCCACAAGCCGCCCCTGTTCTACTGGGTCACCGCCGCCTCGATGCAGTTGTTCGGGCCCGGGGTCGCCGCAGCACGCGCTGCCGCCTGGCTGGGCTCGGTGGCTGCCGTGACCGGCCTGTTCGCGTTCACCGCGCGCTGGGCTGGCCGCCAGCAAGCGTGGACTGCGGCCGCCGTGCTGGCGACCATGCCATTGCTCTATGGCGGCTCCCAATATGCCAACCTCGACATGTTGGTGGCGGGCTGCATCTCGGCCACGGTCCTGCTGGCTGCGCACGCGACACTCGCGCGAGCGCTTGGCCTGCCGCATCGCCGGGCCCTGGCGCTGGCCTTCGTCGTGGCCGCACTCGGGGTACTGGCCAAGGGGTTGATCGGCGTGGCTTTGCCGGTGCTGGTGTTGCTCGGCTGGGGCGTCGCGACGTGGCGCCTCGGCCGCGTGCTGGCGCTGCTGATGTGGCCGCCCGGGTGGCTGCTGTTCGCGGCCGTCGCCGCGCCCTGGTTCATCGCGATGCAGCTCCGGTTCCCGGAGTTCGGCCACTACTTCTTTGTCGTCCAGCACCTGCAACGCTTTGCGTCCTCGGGCTTCAACAACCCGCAGCCGGGCTGGTTCTATCCGGCCGTTCTCGCGCTGCTCACGTTGCCATGGTCACCCTGGCTAGCGGGCGTGTGGCGCCGCGCTGACCCCCAGGCCCCCACGCAGGCCGGCCTTCGCACGCTGATGCTCGTGTGGGCGAGCGTGGTGACCCTGTTCTTCTCGATGCCCGCATCGAAGCTCATCGGCTACATCTTGCCGGCGGTTCCACCGCTGGCGTTTCTGGTTGCCGAGGCCGTCGTCCGCTGGCGCGCGCGTCGCGGGGCCGCTGGCGCCTCCCCGCGCCTGCCGCGCGTGCTGTTCCGCACCAGTGCTGCACTGGCCGCCACGGTGTGCGTCGGCGCCGTCGTGGCGCTGCACTTCCAGCAGCCCAAATCGAACCGGGCGCTGGCCGAAAGCCTGCGGGCGTGGCGCCAGGCCGGCGAACCCGTCGTTTTCATCGACAACTACTACTACGACCTGAAGTTTTACGCTCGGCTGGATGAACCCGTGACGGTGGTTGACCCGTGGCTGCCCGCAGAAGTGGCGAAGGACAGCTGGCGGCGCGAACTGGTCGATGCCGCGCGGTTCGCAGGGGCCGAATCCAGCCACCGCCTGATCCAGCCTGGCGAGCTGGACGCGTTGCTCTGCCAGGCCCGGTCGAGCTGGGTGGTCGGTCCGTGGCCGGCGGCCGGTGGCTCGGCACGGTTCGCGGCCCTGGCGCCCGTCTTCCGGTCCGCATCCACGGCGCTGTGGAACGTGGCGCCTTCGGCGCTGTCGTGCAGCGGTTCCGCCAAGCCTGCCGGTTGACTCGGCGCTGCGCCAGATACCGCCTCAGGTTCCGGGCCCGACCCGGCCTTCGAATCGATGGCCGCGCAGCGCTTGCCCGGAAGCCGCGAGGTGAGCTGGCGCCTCTGGCGCCATGGCACCAGTGGGTTCGAAGCTGCGCAGTTCATGTGCCAGGCCGGGCACCTCGTCGCCGGTTATCGTGGGATCCACCTGCAGGATGCGCAGCGCGCTGCGCACAACGCGCGAAGCAGTCGTTGCCCGACCGTCGGTTCAAGTTGGATCGCCTCAATCGTCGTGGTCATCGCGCGCCGCCACGCCGGCGTCGACCCTGCGATGCGGCGAGTGCGCGTACTGCGTGACGCCAGGCGCGGCGCGGGGGGTTGGGCCAGGCCGGGCCGGCCGGTGTTCGATACGGCACCGGCGCCGGGCAATCAGTGGCGGAACGCGCACGGTAGTGTGCGGTTTGTCACGCGGCAACTCGCCCCTGACGACGCACCCTACACTGCCGACAG
>CANJKD010000179.1 GCA_947474415.1 Burkholderiales bacterium
CCGGCATTCCGGCTCAGTACCCGCGCATCGCAGGCCAGCACGGTGACTACACCGAAGCGCAACTGGTGGCCTTCCGCAGTGGCGTCCGCACCAACAGTGCCCAGATGACTGGCGTGGCAGCGAAGATGAACGACAAGGAAATCAAGGCTGTGTCCGACTACATCGCCGGCCTGAACTGAAACCATCGGTTTGCCGGCGCCTGCGGGTGCCTGAACCTCCGAGAAAGGCCGGTCATGCACCGGCCCTTTTTATGCCCGCCGTCCGCATCACCTGCGGGATGATTCCGACCATGACCGCCTCGGTCATCGGCACGGTCGTGAAACCGCACGAGCCCTCCAGCAACGATGTGAATCAGTTCGGGCCGTTCTGGGCCGAGTTCTTCGCCAAGGCGAGCCTGTACACCGCGTCCAGCGCACGGTGGTTCCTGCTGGCCCTGACGTTTCTGGTGATGTCGACCAGACTGTGCATCGCACGCAACCCGCCAAAGATCATTGCCGGCCTGCGCACCTACAAGGATCAGCCGCCCGAGCAAGCGTTGGCCGCGTTCCGCCACAACGGTCCGGCCGAGTCGCCCGAGACACCGGTGCGGGCCTTCGAACGCATTTCGGCGCTGCTGCAGGCCGCGGGCTGGAAGACCAAGGGCAGGACGCAAGGACGGTGAAAGAGCGCGCGGCACGGTGCTAGCCGCTCGGCGTGGCGCGGCCAACAAGCGGGGTCATATCGCCGCGCACTCGGCCATCGTGTTGGTCTGCGTGTGCGGCCTGTTCGATCGTGACCTGGTGGTGTGCGCGCAGATGGCGCTGCAGGGCAAGAGCAGTTTCAGCGGCGGCAGGATGACGCGCGACGTTCCCGCTGCGAACCGCCTCGGCCCTGCCACGCCACCTTCAGCGCCAACCTGCTCGTGCCCGAAGGCGCGCGCGCCGGCACCGCCGTGCCCAGCATGCCAAGTCGCGTGGTGCTGCAAGACCTGCCATTCGACGTCGAGCTGAAGAAGTTCATCGTCGACTCCTACGAAACCGGCATGCCCACGCTTTTCGCCAGCGAGATCGTGATCCATGACCACGCGACGGGTGCGGCCACGCCAGCCACCTGCGCAACGCCTGCCATCGCTCGAAGTGCTGGACGACGTGATGTACAAATCGATTGTGGTCGGCTTCGCGTTCTTCACCATCGCTACCCTCCTCGGCGCCTTCTGGGCCGCCGAAGCATGGGGCCGCTACTGGAGCTGGGGCCCGAAGGAAGCCTGGGCGCTGATCGTCTGGCTCAACTGCGCGGCCTGGCTGCACATGCGACTGATGAAGGGATTGCGCGGTGCGGTGTCGGCCTGGTGGGCCCTGACCGGCCTCGCCGTCACCACCTTCGCGTTTCCCGGCGCCACCATGTTCCTGTCCGGCCTGCATTCGTACGGTACGCTGTAGCGCTCCGCATCGGTGTCCATGTAAGAAGCTCCTTCAGGCTGCGACCCACCCTTGCACATTTCACTGGAAACCGACCCATGCACTACCTCAAGGCGCGCGGCTTCGTCCACGCCAAATCGTCCGAGATCACACCACGCTCCGCCTACGAGTGCCGGCGCGATCTGCTCAAACTGATCGGCACCGGTGTGGCGGGCAGCGCGCTCGCCGGCTGGGCCGCGCGCGACGCCCTTGCGCAAACCGCACGGCCGGGCAAGCTGGCGGCGCTGTCAGGCACACGCACTGCGTTGTCAGGCGGCATGACGATGGAGAAAACCACGCCGTATGCCGACGTCACCAGCTACAACAACTTCTACGAGTTCGGTACCGACAAGGCCGACCCGGAGAAGAACGCGCACACGCTGAAGACACGCCCGTGGACCGTGGCCATCGAAGGCGAGGTGAAGAAGCCCAGGGTCTATGACCTCGATGAGTTGCTCAAGCTCAGCCCGCTGGAAGAGCGCGTCTACCGGCTGCGATGCGTCGAGGGCTGGTCGATGGTGATCCCGTGGGTCGGCTATTCACTGGCCGAATTGATCAAAAGAGTCGAGCCCACCGGCAATGCCAAGTACGTTGAATTCGTGACGCTGGCCGATCCGAAGACCATGCCGTTCGTCGGCTCGCGCGTGCTCGAATGGCCCTATGTGGAAGGCCTGCGCCTCGACGAAGCCATGCACCCGCTGACACTGCTCGCGTTCGGCCTCTACGGTGAGGTGCTTCCGAACCAGAACGGCGCTCCGGTGCGGGCCGTGGTGCCCTGGAAGTACGGCTTCAAGAGCGGCAAGTCGATCATCAAGATCCGCTTCACCGACAAGCAGCCGCCAACCAGTTGGGTCAAGAGCGCGAGCCAGGAGTACGGCTTCTTCTCGAACGTGAACCCGAGCGTCGACCACCCGCGCTGGAGCCAGGCCACCGAGCGCCGCATCGGCGAAGATGGCCTGTTCGCGAAGAAGCGGCCGACGCTGATGTTCAACGGCTACGAGCCGCAGGTGGGCCAGCTCTACACGGGCATGGACCTGAAGAAGTTCTATTGAAGCGCAGCGGCGCGCACAACCCCGTGGACACGACCGCATCGCTTCCGGCAAGGCCTGCCGCGCCGCGCGCACAGCGCGCCCGGCCTCTGCTCTTGCACCCTGCAGCCAAGCCCCTGCTGTTCACGCTGTGCCTGCTGCCGCTGGCATGGTTGGTGTACGGCGCTGCGGCCGACTTGCTGGGCGCGAACCCGGCCGAAAAACTGATCCGCGCCACCGGCGACTGGACCCTGCGCTTTCTGTGCATCACGCTCGCGGTCACGCCGGTACGGCGCTGGGCAAAGCAACCCGCGCTGGCGCGCCTGCGCCGCATGTTGGGTCTGTTCACGTTCTTTTACGGGGGCCTGCACTTCCTGTGCTACGGCTGGCTCGACATGGGCTTCGTGCTCAACGACATCGTGCGCGACATTGCCAAGCGGCCGTTCATTCTGGTGGGAACGAGCGCGCTGCTGCTGATGACACCATTGGCCTTGACCTCGTTCAACCGTGCCATCAAGGCGTTGGGCGCTGCGCGTTGGCAAGCCCTGCACCGCGCGGTCTATGCCGTGGCGCTGCTCGGCCTCTTGCACTTCTTCTGGATGCGAACCGCGAAGCACAACTACGCGGAAGTTGCGATTTATGGCGCCGTCATTGCGCTGCTGCTGGGCTCGCGGCTGGTCACGGCGTTCCGGTCACGCCGCCTGGCTGCTGGACGCTGACACCGCAGCGTCGCGCATCAACAGCACATCGACACCGTACAACTTTGCCAGCGCCATCAGCTTGGGCGGCGCATTGCGGATCGTGAACGCGCGGCCCCAGGCGCTGGCCTGGCGATGGCATTCCAGCAGTACCGCCAACGCGGCAGAGTCGAATTGCACCAGGTTGGCGGCGTCCACGACGACACCGCTCTCGGGCTCGCCCTTCAGCGCCTGGGTCAGCAGGCGCTGCGTGTCGCGGGCTTCGCGCACGGTGATGGAGGCCGGCAGCAGCAACATCGTGGTTCAGCTTTTCGCGCTGCCGGCCTTGGCATTTCGATCAGCCAGCTTGCCGATAAGGCCATCGATGCCGTTCGCGCCGATCTCTTGCGAAAAACTGTTGCGGTAGTTTTCGACCAACCACACACCGAGCACATTGACGTCGTAGATTTTCCAACTGCCGCCTGCCTGCTCGAGCCGGTAGTCGAGCTGGACCGGGTCACCGCGGCCACGGATCTCGGTCTTGACCACGACCTCTTTTTCATCCGCAGAACCTCGCATCGGTTTGATCTCGACGGTCTGGTCCTGCACTTGCGCAAGCGCCCCGGAGTAGGTACGCACCAGCAAGATCTTGAATTCCTCCTGCAGACGCTTTTGCTGCTCGGGCGTGGCCTGGCGCCAATAGCGTCCCACCGCCGAAGCCGTCATGCGCTGGAAGTTGACGTAAGGCAACACCTTCGCATTGACCAGCGCCACCACCTTCTGCACATCACCCTGCTTGATCGACTTGTCGGCCTTGACGGCATCGAGCACGTCAGTCGAGACTTCCTTGATCAGCGCATCAGGCGCCTTGGTGGCCTGAGCCACCGCGAACGTGGCCGAGATGCCCAGCACGGTCGCCGCCAGCCAGCTGTGAATTCGACTCGAGAACATTTGCTTCCTTTCGGTTTGCGCGAACAGCGACGCGCCCACCCTGCAACCCGCCAATGCCCGCCGCGGTTCACACGGTGCGGCGCAAGCCTCGTCCGCTCGGCGCGTCACCGGTGCGTCACTTCTTCGGCGCGTCGGCAGCCCGCACGGCCGGCGCCGCCGGGTCGGTAGCATCGGCGGGGGCATCGGGTGCATCGCCGTCGAACACCAAGCTTCTCCGACGCTGCAGATAGGCGTCGCGCACGAAGGTGTATTTGTCGAGCGCGATGTCGTCGATGACCTTGCTGGCACCCAAGAAGTTGGCCCGGGTGTTGATGACCTGCAACACCGTGATGCCCAATTGCCACCGGCCGTCTTGAATGACGAGGGCGGGAGATGCAAACCAGCGGTCTGCCGGCAGGGCGGCAGAGTCACGCACACTGGACGGGCCGAGCAGCGGCCACACCACATAGGCGCCGGCCCCGAAGCCCCAGCGCCCCAACGTCTGGCCAAGGTCTTCGTAGTGGTGCTCCAGGCCGAATTCGCTGGCGATGTCCAGAACACCACCGAACCCGAACACGGAGTTCGTCGTGAAGCGCACCAAATCCTGAAAAGCCGGCTCAGGTTTGACCTGCAGCACGTTGTTGACCATCGACCACGCGTCTGCGGCATTGTTGAAAAAATTGCCGACGCTACGGCGCACGAATTGCGGCACGACCTTCGAGTAGGCCGTGGCCACTGGCTTCAACACGTTCTCGTCGAGGCTCTCGTTGAACGAAAACACCTTGCGGTTCCAGTTCTCCCAAGGGTCAAGGCGCTGGCCCGGGCCCGCGCGAGCCGCCTTGACGGTGTCTTTCACCGTGTCGGTGACCGTGGCGCACCCACCCAGCGACAAGGCGGTGCCAAGCACCACAGCGTGAAGCCATGTTGAAGGGTTGGTCAGTGTCACTTCTTCGCTCCGTTGGCTGGGCTGGCTGAAGGCGTGCCGGCATCGGCCGCCTTGCTGAACAGGAATTGGCTGATCAGGCTTTCGAGCACAACGGCCGACTGGGTCTGCTTGATCGTCGCACCGGCGGCGAAGAACTTTTCCTCGGCCCCCGGCTCCAGGCCCACGTACTGGTCGCCCAGCAAACCGGCCGTCAGGATGCGGGCCGAAGAGTCGATCGGGAACTGCGCCTGGCGTTGCATGTCGAGGCGCACCACGCCCTGGTAGGTCTTCTCGTCGAAGGTAATGGACGCGACCCGGCCCACGGTGACACCTGCGCTGCGCACCGGCGCGCGCACCTTGAGGCCGCCGATATTGTCGAACTTGGCAAGCAAGGTGTAAGTGTCACCCGAACTGAAGCTGCCCAGGTTCGCGGCCTTCAGCGCCAGGAACAGCACGCCGAGCATGCCCAGCAGCACGAACACGCCCACCAGGACCTCGATGCTTCTTTTACCCATGTTTCTTACCCATGATTCACCTGATTCACGATCCTCTCGAAACCCATGTTTTCAGCATCCTAATGCGTCGAGAACATCATTGCCGTGAGCACAAAGTCGGTGGCCAACACTGCCAGTGACGAAATCACCACGGTCCGGGTGGTGGCGTGCGCCACACCTTCCGGCGTGGCCTGCGTTTCGTAGCCTTGATAGACCGCGACGAAGGTGCAGATCACGCCGAACACGATGCTCTTGATGATGCCGTTGCCGACATCACGCCAGACGTCGACGCCGTTCTGCATCACCGACCAGAAATTACCGTCGTCCAGCCCTATCAATTTCACCGCCACCACATAGGCACCGAGGACACCGACCGACGAGAACAGTACCGCCAGCACCGG
>CANJKD010000180.1 GCA_947474415.1 Burkholderiales bacterium
CAGATCATTTCGCCCAGGCATTCCATCACCTCGTGCTGCGCTTCGTGCAGCGAGCCGCAGCGCGCGGCAAGCACTTCCACCGCCTGCTTGATGCCGCGCGGCTGGTCGATGCCGACCTGCTCGTCGATCGACACATGCATCGACAAGTGCAGGAACGGGTTGCTGCGGCCGGCTTCCACGTCGTAGACCGCCGCTTGCGCCGCAGCTTCGTCGGCCAGCTCAGTGTGGTACTCGGGGTGCAGCGCGATCCAGTCGGCGGCGCGCGCCTGCATCGGCGTCAGCGGTGCGCCATCGCGCTGGCGGGCGTAGGCGGCGCAAAAGAACTGCCGCACGTCATGCTGGGAAGGAGCGAACATGGGCAGATTCTGGCATCGCCGGCGGCCACCCTTCAGCGCAGCCGAACATGGCCTTCAATACCTTTGTCGGGCTGGCTCCGGGTGCGGCGACGAGAATCAACGCATCATCCACACCCCAGAACGCCCGACGGCGACCCAGTCCATGAACATCACCACCGAGCAATTGTTCGACCAGGCCCGCACCCAAAACGGTTTCACCGCCGAACCGGTGCCCGAGGCCACCTTGCGCCAGCTCTACGACATGATGAAGTGGGGCCCGACCTCGGCCAACTGCAGCCCGGCCCGCATCGTGTTCGTGACGACGCCCGAGGCCAAGGAAAAACTGCTCGCCGGCGTGTCGCGCGGCAACTTCGAAAAGACCCGTGCCGCGCCGGTCACGGCCATCGTAGGCATGGACATGGCGTTCTACGAGAAGCTGCCGCAGCTGTTCCCGCATGCCGACGCGAAGGCATGGTTCGTCGGCAACCAGGCGATGATCGACGCGACCGCGTTGCGCAACTCCAGCCTGCAGGGCGCCTACTTCATCATCGCGGCGCGCGCCCTCGGGCTCGACTGCGGTGCGATGAGCGGCTTCGACGCCGCCAAGGTCGACGCGGCCTTCTGGGCCGGCACCACCGTGAAGACCAACTTCATCGTCAACCTCGGCCACGGTGATGCGAGCAAGCTGTTTGGCCGCAGCCCGCGCCTCACGTTCGAAGAAGCCTGCCAAGTGGTCTGAACGACTTGAACCGCCTGAGCGCCTGATAGCCAACTCAACTCACCACCGCCGAGACGCAGAGAACGCGGAGAACCGCAGAGAAAGCCATGGCGTTGAATTCCCTCTGCGCAACTCCGCGTTCTCGGCGCCTCTGCGGTGCGTGAGTTGGCATGGGCGCTTGATCGCACTTCGATGACATCTCACTCACTGAGCGCGCCGAACACGCGCATCGGCATGAAGGCCAGCGCTTGATCACCGACCCGTGGTTCTACGCCGTCGCGATTCCGGCGGTGTTGCTGATGGGTTTGTCGAAGAGTGGCTTCGGTGCCGGCTTCGGCGCGCTCGCCACACCGCTTCTGGCGCTGGCCGTGCCGGTGCCGCAGGCAGCGGCCATCATGCTGCCGCTGCTACTGGTGATGGACGGCTTCGGCGTGAAGGCGCTGTTCCAGCAGCGCGACCGGGCGCTGATCCGCCTGCTGCTGCCGGCGGGCCTGCTCGGCACGGTGCTGGGCACACTGTCGTTCGGCGTGCTCGCGCCCAAGGTGGTGGCCGGAATCGTCGGCGCGCTGACGCTCGCGTTCCTGGCGCAGCGCCTGCTGTTTCCGCCGCGCGCCGACTCGCAGCCGCCGCCGAAATGGCTGGGCTTCGGCCTCGGCATCGCGTCGGGCTTCACCAGTTTCGTGGCCCACGCCGGCTCGCCACCGGTCAGCGCCTACGTGCTGCCGCTGCGCCTGGCGCCCATCACCTACACCGCGACGATGGCGACCTTCTTCGCCGCCATCAACCTGTCGAAATGGCTGCCCTATGCCTGGCTCGGCCTGATCGACGTGCGCAACATCACGACCTCGCTGGTGCTGGTGCCGCTGGCGCCGGTCGGCGTGTGGGTGGGCGTGAAGTTGGTGCCGCACATCCGGCCGGTGCTGTTCTACCGGCTGGTGTATGCCGGCATGTTCCTGACCGGCGTGAAGTTGCTGTGGGACGGGTTGAGGTGAGCCGGCACGCTGCGATGAAGTATTTGAGTTCGGCCAGTCAGATCACACCCGCAGATCAGCTTGGGAAGCTCTCAAGGCGTCGCTGAATCGTCGCCCCTGCCGCCGCCGCTCCAACCGCCACGCGCATCACGCTTCGTGGCTTCCTCGCGCTCCTGCGCAAACAGGTCTTCGAGTTGCTGTCGGCCCTGCTTCGAGGCGGCGACGAGCTTGGCCGTGTCCTTGCGGTGCGGCGCCATCTGCAGCAACTGATCGACGTTGTGGCGCCGGAAGCGCAGCGCCAGCGTGCGCGCCTGGTGGCGTTCCCAGCCCAGCACCTCCAGTACGCTGCGGGCGCTCATCAGCGCCGAGTCGAGCGTCTCGCGCTCGATCATCGTCACGCCCAGGTCATGCAGGTCGAAGTAGTGCTGCACGTTGCGGGCGCGTGCCACGATGGCCAGGTTCGGGAAGTGCTCGCGCACCATCTTCGCCACTGCGACGCTCTGGGCCACGTCGTCGATGGCGAGCACCAGGACCTTCGCGCTGGCGGCGCCGGCGGTGCGCATCAGGTCGAGGCGCTTCGCATCGCCGTAGAACACGCGCCAGTCGAAGCGGCGCATGGCTTCGATCTGCTCGGCGTCGATGTCGAGGAGGGTTGGCTGGATGCCGTTCGCGTAGAGCATGCGGCCGACCACCTGGCCATAGCGCCCGAAGCCGGCAATGATGACGGCCTGGTTCTGCGGCTCGTCGATCTCGGCCATCGCCTGGCGGTTCCGGCCCGCCAGCAGCGGGACCAGCCAGCGGTCGGCCGCCAGCAGCAGCAGCGGCGTCACGAGCATCGAGATGGCCACGGCGGCCACCAGCAGCGACGACACCTGCGCGTCGATCACCCCCGCATTCGCGGCAGTCTGGAACACCACGAAACCGAACTCGCCACCCTGCGCGAGCAGGATGATGAACACGGGCCGTTCGGCCTTCGGCAACGGCATCCCCCGGCCCATGCCCCACAGCACCAGCGCCTTCAGCAGCAGGAAGCCGAGCACCACGCCTGCGATCAGCAGCGGCTGCGCCAAGACCACCGCGAAGTCGATGCTCATGCCCACCGCGATGAAGAACAGGCCGAGCAGCAAGCCCTTGAAAGGCTCGATGTCGGTCTCCAGCTCGCGCCGGTATTCGCTTTCCGCCAGCAGCACGCCGGCCAGGAACGCGCCGAGCGCCATCGACAGGCCGACCCACTGCATCAGCGCCGCCGTGGCCACCACCAGCAGCAGCGAGGCAGCGGTGAAGATCTCGGGCGTTCTGCTGCGCGCGATCCAGCGCAATATCGGGCGGATCAACAGCCGGCCGCCGAGTACGATGACGGCGATCACGCCGAGCGCCTTGGCCGCACCGAACCACCCGCTGCCATCGGCATGGGCTTGCGCCGATGTTCCCCAGAGCGCCAGCAGCGGCAGCAGCGCCAGGATAGGGATGGCTGCCACGTCTTGCAGCAGCGCGACGCTGAGCACGCTCTGGCCCGACGTGGTGTTCATCAGGCTGCGTTCGTTCAGCGCGCCCAGGCCGATGGCCGTAGAAGACATTGCCAGGCCCAGCGCCGCGACGGTGGCCATGCGCCAGTCGAGCCCGCCGAGCATTGCCACGCCGGCCATCAACACGGCCGAGCCGAACAGTTGCACGCTGCCCCAGCCGAAGACGGTCAAGCGCATCGACCACAGCCGTTTGGGTTCGAGTTCCAGGCCGACCAGGAACAGCATCAGCACCACGCCGAATTCGGAGAAGCTCAGCATCTCCTGCGGGTTGGTGACGAGCTGGAGGCCCCAGGGCCCGATCAGGATGCCGGCGCCGAGGTAGCCGATGATCGAGCCCAGGCCGACGAACTTGGCGAGCGGCACCGCGATCACGGCGGCGGCCAGGTACACAAGCGGCCCGTTGAGCCAGGAATCGTGCGCCATCAGGTGCTTTCGCTGTCGTCGGGCCGGGCGTCTTCCGGCACGGCGCAGGCCAGGCCGTAGAGCAGTTCGTCGAGCTCGGGCCAGTTCGGGTGGCTGGCCAGGCGGTGGGTGTAGACGCCGACGTGCGCCGCCACCTCGGTTTCGCTGGCGCGGTGCGCGCCGTGCAGCAGCAGCGGCGGCAGGAAGCGCATGCCGCACAGCGCGGCGGTCTGCTCATAGGGCGGCAGGAAGGCGTCGAAGACATAGCGGTTGTAGCTGTCCGGGTGGTATGACTCTTCGGGGCCGCCGGTGGTGGCCACCAGCCACAGGTCTTTGCCGCGCAGCGCATTGCCGCCCGGCCCGTAGGCCCAGCCAAACGCGAGCACTTCGTCGACCCAGAGTTTCATCAGCGGCGGCATGCTGTACCAGTGGATCGGGTGCTGCCACACCACCAGCCGGGCCGATTCCAGCAGCGCCTGCTCGGCCTCGGTGTCGATCAGGTAGTCGGGGTACAGCGCGTACAGGTCTCGCACCTCCACCGTGGCAGCGCTACCCGCTGCCGCACGCATCAGCCGGCGGTTGATGCGTGAGTGTTCGATCTGGGGGTGGGCCGCGATCACCAGCACCTCGGGCCCCGGGCGCGCCGAGGGGGGGTTGGCCGCTTGATCGGTCAAGTCGGTCGCTTCGGTCGTGTCGGCCATAGGGAAAACGCTCAATTTGGGGCTGTGCTGGGGGGAAGGGCGCAGACAAGCCCCGCTAACATAACCCATTTCGACAAGCAGTTTCGACTAGCAGGGAGGTTCGCATGCCGGTGATCGTGGTGGCTAATCCGAAGGGCGGCGTGGGCAAGACCACGCTGTCCACCAACCTGGCCGGCTACTTCGCAGCGCGCGGCCATGCCGTGATGCTGGGCGATGTAGACCGCCAGCAATCGGCCCGCACCTGGCTGGGGCTGCGGCCGGCCGGGCTGCCGCCGATCAGTACCTGGGATACCACCCACGACGACATCGTGCGCCCGCCAAGGGGCACGACCCATGTGGTGCTCGATACGCCTGCCGGCCTGCACGGCAAACGCCTCGATGAAGTGATGAAGCTGGCCGACAAGGTGCTGATTCCACTGCAACCCGGCATCTTCGACATCCACGCCACGCATGAGTTCGTGCGCCAGTTGCTGGCCCACAAGCGCAGCGCGAAGGTCACGCTGGCGATCATCGGCACGCGCACCCGCGAGGGCACGATCGGCACCGACCGGCTGCGTGATTTCCTCGACGGCGTGGCGGCCCAGAACGCCGTGCCGCTGCTTGCCTTCCTGCGCGACACGCAGAACTATGTGCACCTCGCCGCCCACGGCCTGACGCTGTGGGACGTAGCGTCGAGCCGCTTCGAGCGCGACCTAGAGCAGTGGCAGCCGATCACGCGGTGGGTCAACAAGTGAGCTACCCAAGTTTTACTCGCAACGGAAGCAGCGAGCCATGAGAAGTTTTGAACACCTTGCCGACATGCAAAGCCAGGTTGGCCAGGAAGTGGGCGTGAGCGACTGGGTCACCATCGACCAGAGCCGCATCGACCTGTTCGCTCAGGCCACCGGCGACCACCAGTGGATTCACCTCGACGCCGAGCGGGCCGCGAAAGGGCCGTATGGCACGACCATCGCACACGGCTTTCTGACGCTCTCGCTGCTGCCCGAGATGAGCGCCTCGGCGTTCGATGTGCGTGACACGCGCATGGGCGTGAATTATGGCCTCGGCCGGGTCCGCTTCCCGGCGCCGGTGCCCTCCGGCAGCCGGCTGCGCGGCCACTTCAAGCTGACCAAGTTCGAGCCGATCGAGGGCGGCGCACAGCTCACCGTCGAGGTCACGATGGAGCGCGAAGGCGGCGAGAAGCCGGTTTGCGTGGCCGAGTCGCTGGCGCGGCGCTACACCTGAGTGAATGGTGCC